>WQUE01000117.1 GCA_009785885.1 Actinomycetes bacterium | reverse complement strand
GGACGCACGATGTCGGGAGAGTTCAGAACGTTGGACACGGTCTGCCGCGAGACGCGCGCCGACGCGGCGACGTCGTTGATCGTCGGCACCGGCATCCGGCTCACCTCCCCTCGTCCGCGATGGTCTCAACCAGCTCCACCACCGCCGGTTCTCCCTTGTCAGCCGATGGTTTCGACGGGCTCAACCAGCGGCTCCACTCACTCCTCCACGCCGGCTTCGGCAAGCTCACCCAGCAGGTGCCCGTCGGCGCCACCCTACCGTGTGGGCGACGGCCTCAGGCGTCCCCTTGGTCACAATGCGATAACGATCGACCCGACGCGCGCCTGAGTCCTGACGGACCCGTGTACAGTAATCCTTACCAGGCGTTTGAACGATCAAATTGCCAGTCTGCCACGCCGAAGACGGCGGGAAGGAGATCCCAATCCTCATGCGCAAGAATCTAGGAAAGGTCTGGGGAGCCGCGGCCATCACCCTCGCGGTCACGCTCGCCCTCGCCGGGTGCAGCAAGACCACCCCATCCACCACGACCGCCCCACCGGCGCCGGCACCGTCCACCACGGCGGCCCCCACCACGACGGCTGCCCCCACGACGACGGGCGCGCCGACGAGCTCCGCGGCCCCGCTCACCATCTTGTTCGGCTCGTCCGGCGACGCGGAGACCAACGCGATCAAGGCGGCGGCTGCGGCCTGGACCGCGAAATCGGGCATCCCGGTGACGGTCACCCCGGCCACGAACATGGACCAGGAGCTGGCCCAGGGATTCGCCTCCGGCAAGCCCGCCGACGTGTTCTACATCTCGCCCGGCGCCCTGGCCGCCAACGCCGACGCGGGCAACCTGTGGGCGTACGGCGACATGCTGCCGAACAAGGCCGACTTCTACCCGGCCCTCGTCGCCGACTACACCTACAAGGGCAAGTTCTACGCGGCCCCCAAGGACTACGGCACGCTCCAGTTGATCATCAACGACGACCTGTGGTCGAAGGCGGGCCTCACGGCGGCCGACTACCCGAAGACGTGGGATGACCTGCACAACGTGGCCAAGAAGCTCACGTCCGGCAACGTCACCGGCCTGGTGATCGGCGGCCAGTACGAGCGGCTCGGCGCCTTCATGGTCGCCAACGGCTCGAACCTCATGAGCGTCGATCAGACGAAGGTGACCGCCACCGACCAGTCCAACGTCGACGCCCTCAACTTCGCCAAGTCGATGCTGGCCGACGGTTCGATGAAGTTCGCCGCCGACATCAGCACCGGCTGGGGCGGCGAGGCGTTCATCAAGCAGTTGTGCGCGATGACGATCGAGGGCAACTGGATCTCCGGTGCGATGAAGGCCGACGCCCCGAACGTCAAGTTCACCGTCGTGCCGATGCCGGCCTCGCCGACGACGGGCAAGCAGGGCACGCTGGAGTTCAGCAACGGCTGGGGTATCGCGGCCGATTCACCGAACCAGCAGGGCGCGTTGAGCCTGGTCGAGTTCCTCACGACGACCGAGCAGCAGATCGCTTTCGCGAAGGCCTTCGGCCCGACGCCGTCGCTCCAGTCCGGGACGGCTCAGTTCAACAGTGAGTTCCCGGCCATGAAGCCGTTCGCGGACGGCGTGGCGTACGCCCAGGGCGTCCCGACGATCAAGGGCGCCTCGACGGTTCTCGGTGACCTGAACAACCAGCTGGCGCAGTTGGCGAAGTCCGACCCGGCCGCTATTCTGGCGTCGACGCAGACGGAACTCCAGGCGTTGCTCGGCTGACCGTCATGGCGATGGCACCGGCGCGGCGAACCACCCGAGGAGGTATTCGCAAAGGCGAAGCCCTCTCCGGCTGGATCCTGTCCGCGCCGGTGCTCATCGCACTGTTTGTCTTTCTGTTTCTGCCCATCCTCATGACGGCGTGGGTGAGTGTGTCCGACTACAACGGGCACGGCAGCCCCCTGTCCGGCAAGTTCAGTTTCGTCGGCGCCGACAACTACGTCGCGATCACCTCCGGCGGTGGGCTGCAGGAGAAGATCTTCGGCTGGTCGCTACGGAACACGCTGTGGTACGTGGTCCTGGTGGTGCCGATCGTCACCGCGCTCTCACTGTTCCTGGCCGTCATCGTCAATGGCAGGGTGCTCCGCGGGCGCGGTTTCTTCCGGACGGCCTTCTATTTCCCGTCCGTCACCAGCTCGGTGGCGATCATCGCGCTGTGGATGTTCCTCTTCAATGCCTCGGGCGTCGTCAACAAAATGCTGTCGTGGATCGGCATCCATGGCCCGGTGTGGTTCAACGATCCGCAGGGTATCTTCACGGCGCTCCTCTCGGGGCTCGGACTCAAGGAGGCTCCCGCCGCCTTGGCCAATCACGGCTTCCTGGGCGTGAGCTGGTGGAGCTGGATCGGTGGCCCGTCCTGGGCGATGACCGCGCTGATGCTGCAGGCGATCTTCTGCACCTCGGGCACGTTCATGCTGCTGTTCATCGCGGGCCTCCAGAACCTGTCGCCCGAGGTGGACGAGGCCGCCATCGTCGACGGCGCCACCGCCTGGCAGCGCTTCTGGCACGTGACGCTGCCCCAGTTGAAGCCTGTCCTGTTCACCGTGGTCACCCTCGGCATCATCGGTGCCTGGCAGATGTTCGACCAGGTGTTCAGTTCGACCAAGGGCGGGCCGGGCAACACCACATACACCCTCGCGTACCGGGCCTATTCCGCATCGATGATCGACGGCTACTGGGGCCAGGGCATGGCGGTGGCGTTCATCCTGTTCGGCATCATCATCCTTTTCACGATCCTGCAGCGGTTCTGGCTGCGCGACAGGCCCGACATGCCGCGTCCGCCGAAGAAGACCAAGGGGGTGGTCCCATCATGAGCGCCGTTGCCGTGCCCAGGATCGCGGCCCCCGCCCGGTCATCGCGCAAGCGCCGCGGTCGGTTCTCACCGACGCAGGGCGCGCTCTATGCGGTTCTTGCCATCATCGCTGTCGTCTACATCTCACCGTTCCTCATCCAGGTGGTGACCAGCGTGAAGACGGAACCGGATGCGGCGACGAACCCCATGTCGATGATCCCCAACCCGGTCAGTTTCGCCGCACTCAACAAGCTCCTCCTGAACTCTGACTTCCCGCACTGGTTCCTCATCTCGGCCGTGGTCAGCGTCTGCGTCATGCTGGGGCGCGTCCTGTTCGACTCGGCCGCCGGCTATGCGCTCGCCCGTCTGCATTTCCGTGGTCGCAACCTCGTGTTCGGTGCTCTTATCGGCATCATGGCGGTGCCGGGCGTCGCGCTGCTCATCCCGCGATTCCTCGTGTTGCGCCAGGTGGGCCTGTACGACACGCTGCCCGGGATCATTCTGCCGTTCTTCGCCGATGCGGCGGGCGTGTTCATCATGAAGAACTTCTTCGAGGGGATCCCCGTCGCCGTGGAGGAATCCGCCAGGGTTGACGGAGCCAATATCTTCCGGACGTACTGGTCGGTCGTGTTGCCGATGGCTCGCCCGGCCCTCGTGACGATCCTCATCATGAGTTTCCAGGGTTCCTGGAACGAACTGCAGCAGTTCATCGTGTCAGCCCAACGCCCCGAGCTCATCAACTTGACGAAGGGCGTCGCGCTGCTCATCTCCGGACAGCTCGGCCAGGGCACGCAATATCCCCTGAAACTCGCCGCCGCCACCCTCATGACCATCCCGGTGGCCATCATCTTCTTCATCTTCCAGAAACGCATCATGAACAATGCGACGGGAGCGGTCAAGGAATGAGCCGGCACGCCGCAGCGCCGACGTCTTCGTTCGCCCGGTACGATTCGACCCCGCACGGGAAGGAATCCATGAACGAGATCGCGGCCGTCATCTTCGACCTGGACGGCGTCCTCACCGACACGGCGGAGTACCACTACCGGGCGTGGCGGCGCCTGGCCGACGAGCTGGGCATCCCGTTCGACCGCGCCGCGAACGAGGCGTTCCGGGGCGTCGGGCGCGACGACTGCCTGCGCCTGTTGCTGGGCGGCCGGACGGTCGACGACTTCGACGAGCTCGCCACCCGGAAGAACCGCTACTACGTCGAGTCGCTGTCGGCCCTGACCCCGGACGACATCCTCCCCGGCTCGACGGAACTGCTCGCCGAACTCAAGGCCGCCGGCATCCCCGTGGCGATCGGCTCCGCCTCGAAGAACACCCACACCGTGCTGCGCGGCCTCGGCCTGGACGACGCGTTCGACGCGGTGATCGACGGCACGCTGATCACCTGCTCCAAGCCCGACCCGGAGGTGTTCACGAAGGCCGCGGCGGCCCTCGGCGTGACGCCCGGTGAGTGCCTCGTCGTCGAGGACGCGACCGCCGGCATCGAGGCCGGCCTGGCTGGCGGTATGTGGACCCTGGGCATCGGTCCGCTCAGCCGCGTCGGCGCCGCCCACGCGGTCGTCCCCAGCCTGGACGGACTCACCTGGGCGCGCATCCGCACCCTGATCGACGACGGCGCCTGGACGCTGCGCCGCCCCGCAGGTGCCGATCCCGACCA
Source organism: Actinomycetes bacterium (assembly GCA_009785885.1). Lineage (GTDB taxonomy): Bacteria > Actinomycetota > Actinomycetes > Propionibacteriales > Propionibacteriaceae > WRGV01. The sequence goes on along the minus strand of WQUE01000117.1, from coordinate 1,191 downwards.
GCACTTGGAGACGATTCTCACTATCGGTAACGGCCACATCGCCGTCCGGGGTACGACGCTGGAGGGCCGTCCCGGCGAACAGCCGGCGAGCTTCATGCACGGCGTCTGGGACGACATGCCCGTCAGCCGCAGCGAGCTGGCGAACCTGCCGCGCTGGTGGGGCATGGACGTGTGGGCCAACGGCGCCCGCCTCGGCGCGGATCCGTCCCGGATCGCCGACGCCTGGTGGTCCCTCGACCTGCGCACGGGCACGCTCACCCGCACGCTGACCTGGACCCCCGACGACGCCACGACGATCGCCCTGGTCGACGAGCGCTTCTGCAGCCTCGACCAGCCACACGCCGCCGCCGTCCGCCTACGTCTGGCGGTGACCCGCGGGGACGCGTCCGTCCACGTCCGCAGCGGCCTGGACGTCCACGTCGACAACCTCGGCCTGCGCCACTGGGACCTGGTGGACCAGTCCGTCGACGGCCTCACCGTCACGACGGTCACGCGCACCCGGGCGACCGGCATCGAGCTGGCCGCGTGCGCCGTGCTGCGGCCCGATGAGTCCGCGATCGAGTCCTGCGACGCCGACGGGCAGCCGGCCATCCTCGCCTCGGCGATCCTGTCCGAGGGCCAGACGTGGCAGGCCACCAAGTACGTCGCGCTGGCCAGCTCGGAGGAGCGCTTCGACCGCCGCACCCGCGTCGCGGAGATCGCCGCCACCTCGGCCCGCGCCGGCTGGGACGCCCTCGCCGCGGTGAACCGTCAGGCCTGGGCGACGACCTGGCACGCGTCCGACGTCCTCATCGACGGCGACCCCGCCGCCCAGATCGCCGTGCGCTACGGCCTGTTCCAGCTCCTGTCCGTGGCCCCGCGCCTCGCCGACAGCAGCATCGGCGCGAAGACGCTGTCGGGCTTCGGCTACCGCCACCACATCTTCTGGGACACCGAGATCTTCATGCTGCCGCTGTTCACCTTCACGCAGCCCGACCTGGCCGCCCGCATGCTCGGCTACCGCTGGCACCGGCTGGACGGCGCCCGGCGCAAGGCCGCCGCGAGTGGCGCGGCGGGCGCGCGCTTCCCGTGGGAGAGCGCCGGCACCGGCGACGAGGTCTGCCCCGTCTGGGTGGAGAACCCGGCCGACCCGGCGAACCTGATCCGTATCTGGACGGGCGACCTCGAGATGCACCTCGGCGCCGACGTGAC
>WQUE01000116.1 GCA_009785885.1 Actinomycetes bacterium | reverse complement strand
CCGAGCCGGGCTTCGCGCGGCGCCTGGGCGTGCAGACGCGCCCACGCCTGCTCCGTCGTCAAGCCGTCGCGCGCCACGAGCCGGGCCACCTGGACCGCCTCGGGCACGTCCACGACGACGACCTGGTCGTACGCGCCCTGCTGGCCGGTCTCGACGAGCAACGGGATCACGGCGACCACCACTGCGTCGGGAGCCGCGCCGTCCAGGATCGCCTGCCGGGCCGCACGCACCCGCGGATGCGTGATCGCCTCCAGGTCGGCCCGGGCACCAGGGTCCGTGAACACGAGCGCGCCGAGCGCCGCACGATCCAGGGTCCCGTCGTCACGCAGCACGCCACGCCCGAACCGGGCCACGACCGCCGCGAGCCCGTCCGTACCCGGTTCGACCACCTGCCGCGCCAGCACGTCCGAGTCGACCAGGATCGCCCCCAACTCCCCCATCCGGGCAGCCACCATCGACTTGCCGGCGGCGATGCCCCCCGTCAGTGCGACGCGCGTGCCCATGACCGTGCATTCTGCCACGCGACGAGGCGCCCGCCGCATGGTGCCCGAACGCAGGCAACCCGGCCCTCCACAGGACCGGGTTACTTGCGTGCTCAATGACGAAGAGGCTAGTCGGCCGAGCCGGTCAGCTTCTCCTTCAGCGCCTGAAGCGCCTCGTCGGAGGCCAGGCTGCTGGCGGCCGGAGCGGCCGGCGTCGAGGTGTACGACGTCGCGGTGCCCACCTCGACCGCCGCCTCGTGATCGGCGGCCTCGGCCTCGGCGGCCTGCTTCTTCAGCGCCTCCCAGCGGGCGTGCGCCTCGGCGTACTGCGCCTCCCAGGCGGCCTGCTGCTCCTCGTAGCCCGGCTTCCACTCGTTCGTCTCGGGGTCGAAACCCTCGGGATAGATGTAGTTGCCGTTCGCGTCGTAGCTCGCGGTCATGCCGTACAGCGACGGGTCGAAGTCCTCGGCCGCGATGTCGACGCCCTCGTTCGCCTGCTTCAGCGACAAGGAGATACGCCGGCGGTCGAGGTCGATGTCGATGATCTTCACCATGACCTCCTCGCCGACGCTGACGACCTGCTCGGGGATCTCGACGTGGCGCTCGGCCAGCTCGGAGACGTGCACGAGGCCCTCGATGCCGTCCTCGACGCGCACGAACGCGCCGAACGGCACCAGCTTCGTGACCTTGCCCGGCACGATCTCGCCCAACTGGTGCGTGCGGGCGAACGTCTGCCACGGATCCTCCTGCGTCGCCTTCAGCGACAGCGACACGCGCTCGCGGTCGTAGTCGACGTCCAGCACCTCGACGGTGACCGGCTGGCCGACCTCGACGACCTCGTTCGGGTGGTCGATGTGCTTCCAGGACAGCTCGGAGACGTGCACGAGGCCGTCCACACCGCCCAGGTTCACGAACGCGCCGAAGTTCACGATGGAGCTGATCACGCCCTTGCGGATCTGGCCCTTCTGCAGGTTGTTGAGGAAGTTCGTGCGGACCTCGGACTGGGTCTGCTCCAGCCACGCCCGGCGCGACAGCACCACGTTGTTGCGGTTCTTGTCCAGCTCGATGATCTTCGCCTCGATCTGCTGGCCGATGTACGGCTGCAGGTCGCGCACCCGGCGCATCTCCACCAGGGAGGCGGGCAGGAAGCCGCGCAGGCCGATATCGACGATCAGACCGCCCTTGACCACCTCGATGACCGTGCCGGTGACGACGCCATCGGCCTCCTTGATCTTCTCGGTGATGCCCCAGGCGCGCTCGTACTGGGCGCGCTTCTTGGACAGGATGAGGCGTCCTTCCTTGTCCTCCTTCTGTTGGACGAGGGCCTCGACCTGGTCGCCCACCTGGACGACGTCATTGGGATCGACGTCGTGCTTGATGGACAGCTCCTTGGCCGGGATGACGCCTTCGGTCTTGTAGCCGATGTCGAGCAGGACTTCGTCCCGGTCGATTTTCACGACGGTGCCGGTGACGATGTCCCCGTCGTTGAAGTACTTGATGGTGGAGTCGACGGCCGCCTCGAAGGCTTCAGGCGAACCGATGTCGTCGACCGCGACGCCCGGCGCGGTCTGGGTGGTTGAGGTCATTGACTGGCTTTCGATGGATGTATGGATTGCGGATGACGATGCCGCGAAGACGCGACATCCATGGGGACGGCGCACGGCATACGACAAGGTCCAAGTTTACCGTCGGATTTCCGGGCCGGTCAATCGAACCCGGGCATCGTAGGTCACGATATGGTCTCAATACGCCCGTGGCTGAGTCGCCAGGCCTACTCAGGCCCCGGCGTGGTCTTGGAGATCACGACAAGGAATTCGGCGTTGCTCTGGGTCTTGCGCATGCGCGACAGCAGCATCTCCAGGGCCTGCTGGTCCTCCAGGCCGGCGAGCACGCGGCGCAGCTTCCAGATGATGTCGAGCTCGTTGCGGCCCATGAGCAGCTCCTCGCGGCGGGTGCCCGAGGCGTCCACGTCGATCGCCGGGAAGATGCGCTTGTCAGCGAGCTGGCGCGACAGCTTCAGCTCCATGTTGCCGGTGCCCTTGAACTCCTCGAAGATCACCTCGTCCATGCGGGATCCGGTCTCGACGAGGGCGGTCGCGAGAATCGTCAGCGACCCGCCGTCCTCGATGTTCCGGGCCGCGCCGAAGAACTTCTTCGGCGGGTACAGCGCGGCCGAGTCCACGCCGCCGGACAGGATGCGGCCGCTCGCGGGGGCGGCCTGGTTGTAGGCGCGGCCCAGGCGCGTGATGCCGTCCAGCAGGATGACCACGTCGTGGCCCAGCTCGACGAGACGCTTCGCGCGCTCGACGGCCAGCTCGGCCACCGTCGTGTGATCCTCCGCCGGACGGTCGAACGTCGAGGCGATCACCTCGGCGGTCGTCGTGCGCTGGAAGTCCGTGACCTCCTCGGGCCGCTCGTCCACCAGGACGACCATGAGGTACACCTCGGGATTGTTCGCCGTGATCGCGTTCGCGATGTTCTGCATCACCATCGTCTTGCCGGCCTTCGGCGGGGAGACGATCAGGCCACGCTGGCCCTTGCCGATCGGCGCCACCAGGTCGACGATCCGGCCGGTCATGTTCACCGGCGTGGTCTCCATGCGCAGCCGCTCCTGCGGGTACAGCGGCGTCAGCTTCGCAAAGTCGGGACGGCCGCGCATGCGGTCCGGCGTCGCGCCGTTCACCGTGTCCACGCGGACGAGCGGGTTGAACTTCTGCGTGCGCTCGCCCTCGTGCGGCATGCGCACGATGCCCGTGACGACGTCGCCCTTCCGCAACTCGTTCTTGCGCACCAGGGACAACGGCACGTAGGCGTCGCTCGGCCCGGGCAGGTAGCCGGACGTCCGGACGAACGCGTAGTTCTCCAGGACGTCCAGGATGCCCGCCACCTCGATCGTCACATCGTCCTCGCGGACGACCGTGTCGTCCAGGCGCTCCGGCTCGACGCCGCCGCGGCGGCGGTTCTGGCGGTCGCGCTGACGGCGCCGGCGGCTGCGATGGTTGCCGCCCTCCTCGTCGTCGCGCGAGAACGTGGGCCCGCGCCCGGCGGAGGCCGGCGCCGGCGGATCGGCGGCCTCGATCGCCTGGGCGACCTGGGTGAGGTCGGGAACGCTGCGTCGGGACGCGCGCTCGCGGCGGCGCTGCTGCACCGAAGGATCGGCGGTCAACTGGTCGAGCAGGGCCCCCACCTCGGTCGTGGTCTGCCGCTGGGCCGCCGGTGGCGTCGACGCCGGCGGGGACACCGGGGCGGTGACAGCCGACGGGGACATCGGGGCCTGGGCGGCCTGGGGTGCACGATGCCGCGCGGGAACCACATTGGCGGCCGCAATCGCGTCGATCAGTTGCTGCTTGCGCAGGCCTGTCACGCCCCTGATGCCCAACTGGACGGCCGTCGCCTTCAGTTCGGGCAGCTTGAGGCCGGCCAGGTCGGCGACGGAGGTGGGGCGCAAGTCATGCGAGGTGACACTCACCGATGGTCCTTCTTTCACAATTCCCGGCCAGGGCCGGAGGCTTCAGCGCGCTGGCCGCCCGTGGGGACGGCGTCAGTGTGGAGACGACTGGTGCCCACCACCGCGGGTCACGCAGCCGTGACGAGCGCTGGGATGGGCGTCGGGGCGATTTCAGCGCGGAACCGCTGCCGTGCCCCAGGAACCGGCAGAGGAGAAACCCTCTGCTGTCGCACCATGGTACCAGCACGATCCAGTCAATGCGCAAGCAGCCGGTCGGGTGTCCTATGCACGAGACGCGGCGTCCCACCGGGCCTGGCCGTCGTCCAGGGCGCGCGCGAACTCGTCGTAGGTGGTCACCACCGGCAGCTGCGGGAACGCCTCGACGACGCTGGCCGGCGGGCGGAACAACACGCCGACCTCGGCGGCCAGCAGCATCGCCGTGTCGTTGTACGAGTCGCCTCCGGCACTCACGGCGTAGCCCAAGCCCTGGAACGCGAGGACGCTGGCCCGCTTCTGCTCGGGCAGCCGCATGCGCCAGTCGCGGATGTGGCCGTTCTCCACGACGAGCGAATGGCACAGGATCGTCGGACGGCCCAGCTGGGCCATGAGCGGCCCGGCGAACTGCTCGAACGTGTCGGACAGAAGCACGACCTGCCGGCGTGCCCGCAGGTCGTCCAGGAACGCCTTCGCCCCGGGCAGGGGTTCGACGCCCGCGATCACCGCCTGGATGTCGGCCAGGCCGAGGCCGTGCGCGTCGAGCACCTGGAGGCGATGGCGCATCAGCGCCGCGTAGTCGGCGACGTCGCGGGTCGTCAGGCGCAGCTCGTCGATGCCGGTCCGTTCGGCGACGGCGATCCAGACCTCGGGCACGAGCACGCCTTCGAGGTCGAGGCAGGTCAACCAGGGTTTCACATGCCCTCCACCCGGATCAGGTGGACGGGCCCGCGGGTCACCGGGCTGTCCTCCAGTTCGTCCAGGCACGCCTGGACGTCCGCCTCGCGCGCCTGGTGGGTCATCAGGCTGAGCTGGGCCACCGCGTCCGGCCCGGGCTCCGGCACCGACTGGTGCACGGTTCGCACCGACACCTGGTGGGCGGCCAGGATCGCCGCCACCGCCGCGAGCGTGCCCGGCTGGTCTGCGACCGCGAACCGCAGGTGATAGCGGGTGACGGCCTCCCCCGCGGCGGCCACGCGTCGCGTCGCGACGACGTTCTCGCGCGGCCCGGCCACCCCGTGGTGACGGTTGCGGCCGACGGTCACGAGATCGCCGATCACGGCGCTGGCCGTCGGGGCACCGCCGGCCCCCGGCCCGAGGAACATCAGCCGGCCCGCCTCGCGGGCCAGGAGGAAGATCGCGTTGTACGCGCCGCCGACCGCGGCCAGCGGGTGGGATGTGGGCACCATCGCCGGGTGCACGCGGACGCTCACGGCGCCGTCCTCCAGCAACTGCGCGACGGCCAGAAGCTTCAGCACGCACCCGGAGGCGGCCGCCGCCGCGATGTCGTCCGGGGTGAGCGCCGTGATGCCCTCGCGGGACACCTGCCCCGCGCCCACCCAGGTGCGGAACGCCAGGCTGGCGAGGATCGCGGCCTTCGACGCGGCATCGTAGCCCTCGACATCGTTCGTCGGGTCGGCTTCTGCGAACCCGAGATGCTGCGCCTGGGCGAGCGCCTCCGCGAAGCCCAGATGCTCGTTCGTCATCTGGTCCAGGATGTAGTTCGTGGTGCCGTTCACGATGC
>WQUE01000115.1 GCA_009785885.1 Actinomycetes bacterium | reverse complement strand
GCCACGCAGGACGGCCTGACGATGACGCTGCACCCGGGCGTGTACCGCAACCACCACACGGACACGTTCGCGCGGTTCGGCGCGGACGTCGGTGCGGACATCCCCGTGTCGGCCGAGTTCACGCGATCGGTGCAGCCGCTGCTGGACGCGTTCGGCACGGACCCCGGCTTCACGCTGGTGCTGTTCACGGTGGACGAGACGGTGTACTCCCGCGAGCTGGCGCCGCTGGCCGGGTTCTACCCGAGCGTGTACTACGGCGTCCCCTGGTGGTTCATCGACGCGCCGGACGCGATCCGCCGCTTCCGGGCGGCGGCGACCGAGTCGGCCGGCTTCACCCGCTGCGCCGGCTTCGTCGACGACACCCGGGCGTTCCTGTCCATCCCGGCACGCCACGACATGGCCCGCCGCCTCGACGCGGGCTACCTGGCCGGCCTCGTCGCCGACCACCGCCTAGCCGAGGACGAGGCGCTCGTCGCCATCCACGCACTCACCTGCGACAACCCGCGCAAGGTGTTCCACCTGGCCGCGAGGTGAGCCGGCTCCTGCTTGTGTGCCCACAAATCGAATCGAAAGGCCCTCGACGTATTAGCGGGCACCCAAGGCCCCTCAACAGGCGTAGCTGCGGTTCGAGGCGGCCATGTAGTCGGCCCACGAGAGCAGGCCGTGCCCGCTGGCCACCTGCCGGTCGCCGACCTGGTCGAGTATCACCTGCAGGCGCCCGATGTGGCCAGAGTCGTTCTTGAGGTAGATGAAGACGCTCCCGGAGGACGGTCTGATGCCGTCGTCCGACACGACGCTCACCCCGGGCTGGTCGGAGGCGAAGAGCTGGAATTCGCGCACAACAGTCGGAAGAGACACCGCATGCCAAATCGCCGTCGAGAAGTCGATCGAACCCGAAGAGTCCCTTGCTGGATCAACGAGGAATACGCCAACCTGTGTCAGGCTGGTGCTGCAACGGTCACCGATGAAGTAGTGCCCATCGCGGTTCACGACGTAGTCCGGGGAGTATGGTCTACTGGGCAGGACGTACGAGCAGCCTGCGGCGGTCATCATCAAGGCCAGCGTGACGAACACGCCCAACCATCGGCGGAACGACGCCGGGCCTCGGGGCAGGGGATCAGGTGTTGCAGCCATAGTCCCGGCCTGGCCTCTTCCAGTACTCCTCCCACGTCATCGTCCCATTCCCCGTGACCACAGAGCCGTCCTGAATCTTGGCTAGAACGGGTGACACCGAGGTGGAGAAGCCGTTCACGGTGAGCACGCGCACCAGCACAGGCCGGCTGGTGGGCCTGGTGCCGTCGTCCACGGCGACCGTGACACCTGCCCGGTCAGTAGCGTACAACTCGAACTCGGTGACATCTGGCGGGTCTGCCGTGGCCCGCCATGAAACGGCCGGGAGTGGTGGCGGGGGGCCCGTCGGTGATGCTGTTCGCAAGACCGGAGTGAAGACATCAACCTCGACCAAAGGGCCCCCGCAGCGGAGTCCGGCGAAGTAGTGCCCATCGCGGTTCACGACGTAGGCCGGGGAGTACGGTCTGCTGGGCAGGAACCGCGTGCAACCGGCCGACGCGAGTGTCAGTGACATGGCGATTGCCACGATCGCCGCGCGAGCCGTCAACGCGAGCGTCCATCCAGATCGCCGCCACCCACAAGGAAGTGAGTTAAGCCCCATACACGCAGCTTAACTCACTTCCTTGGCGCGCACCGGGTGCGCGGCCCGGCCGCTCAGTCGGTTGCGTCGTCGCGAACCCGGGCGACGAGCTGGGTCGGGTTCACGAAACGGAGGGCGATCACGAGGATCACCAGCATGGACAGCATGTACATCACGGCCATCGCGTCGACCTCCTGCTGTGGTCGGATGCCGGCGGCAGTCATGGCGTAGAACAGCTTCACCACCAGGGTGTTCGACGTGGGCCCCGACACGAGGAACGTCAGCTCGAACATGCCGACGGTCCGCACGAGGACAAGCACGCACGACGCCAGGATGCCGGGCACGAGCAGCGGGGCGAGGATCCGGGTGAACACGCTGCCGGTGCCCGCCCCGCTCATCCGGGCGGCCGACTCGATGGACGGGTTGATCTGCTCGATGAACGGCGTCATCGTCATCACGACGAACGGCACGGCCGGCACGAGGTTCGCCGCGATCACGCCGGCGAGCGTGCCGCCCAGGTGGACCCGGTACAGGGCCGTCGCGAGCGGGATGCCGTACGTCACGGGCGGCATCAGCACCGGCAGCAGGAACAGGCCGAACAGGACTTGCTTGCCGGGGAACTTCTTCCGCGCCAGGACGTACGACGCCGGCACGCCGAGCACCACCGACAAGACGATCACCGCGAACGCCACCTGCAGCGTGACGGTGATCACCTGGCGGAGCTGGAAGTCCTTCCACGCGCCCGTGTACCACTTGGTCGTGAAGCCGCTCGGCCACCAGGCGTTGAACCAGTGGTTGCCGAAGGAGTTCGCCAGCGGGGCCACCACGACGCCGGCCAGGAAGATGAGGAACAGCGCGACGCCGCCCCACGTGAGCCACTGCGCCGGCGTCCCCACGATGGCGCGCCGGGCGGATGCTTGCTGCTGAATGACGGACATCAGCCTTTACCTCCTGTCGAACCGCGGTACAGCGTCGAACGCCACACCGCGACCAGGCCGACGACGAGCAACTCGACCAGCCCCATGACGATCGCGATCGCCGACGCCAGCGAGTAGTCGAACTTCTCGGCGTACGCCTGGTAGGCGACCAGGGCGATCACGCGGGTGCTGCCCGCCGGATTGCCCACGAGGGTCGCCGAGGGGAACACCGAGAAGGCCAGGACGAACGTCAGCATGAACGTCGTCGCCAGCCCGGGGGCGAGCAGCGGCAGGAGCACGCGGCTGAAGCGCTGCCACCAGCCGGCGCCCATCAGCGCCGCCGCCTGCTCCAGCGACGGGTCGATGCCCGACAGGTACGACGACACCAGCAGGAACGCGAACGGGAACCCGGTGATGATCAGGGAGAACAGCACGCCCCAGTAGTTGTTCACCAGTGCCAGCGGCTTGTGGATCACGTGGATCAGCAGCAGGAAGCGGTTGATCCAGCCGGACCGGCCGGCGAAGTTCAGCAGGCCCGCAGCCACGAGGACCGTCCCGAGCGAGATCGGCACGACCAGCATCGTCTGCAGGAACCGCTTGCCGCGGAATTTGCCACGCAGCTGGTAGGCGATCGGGATGGACGCGACGACGTTGAACAGGGCCGCCGGCAGGGCCAGCCGGAGCGTCTTCCCGATGGTGCCCCAGCCGTCCTGGAACGGGTCGGCGAAGAAGCAGTGGTACGAGGCGAGCACGCCGCTGTACGCCCCGCACGTGTCCCCGCCGGACGGCGTGAGGGACAGGCTGAGCCCGTACAGGAACGGGTAGACGAAGAACGCCACGATGAACACGGCCCCGGGCACCACCAGCCACAGCGTCCGGTCGATGCCGCGCTCGGCCAGGCGGTGGGCCAGCGAGGGCCGGACGGGCGTCGCGACGGTGCCGCTCATGGCGCAACCTCGGGGGCGGCGCCCGCCGCGCCGCCCACCGGCACGTCCGGGTCCTTCGGGTACACCAGGACGCGCTCGGGCCGGACCGTGAGCGTCAGCGCGGCGCCCACCGGGTGAGACTCGCCCGACAGCAGGTGGATCGTCTGGCCGGTGCTCGTCACGGCGTCGATCGCATAGCCCGACCCGCGGTACTCGGCGACCTCGACGGTGGCCGTGAACGCGTTCGGCCCCGTCCCGACGCGGATGTCTTCGGGACGGATCGCCGCCACGACGTCCTCGTCCGCCGCGATGGTGTGGTGGGACGCCACCCCGCCCAGCTCGATGCCCACCCCGGCGACGGTGATCGCCCGCCCGTCGGCCCGGGTCGAGCGCATGTCGAGCAGGTTGCGGTACCCCATGAAGTCGGCGACGTAGTAGTTCACCGGGTTGGAGTGCAGCTCCGTAGGTTTGCCGATCTGCTGCACGTGCCCCAGCCGCAGGACGACCAGCCGGTCGGCCATCGACAGGGCCTCCTCCTGGTCGTGGGTGACGTACACGGTCGTCAGCCCGAGCGACTGGTGGAGCCGGCGGATCTCCCCGCGCATGTCCAGCCGGAGCTTCGCATCCAGGTTGGACAGCGGTTCGTCCATCAGCACCAGACGCGGCTCCGTCACGATCGCCCGCGCGATCGCGACGCGCTGCTGCTGGCCGCCGGACAGCTGCCCCGGCAGGCGTGCGGCGTAGTCGGTGAGTTTCACCATGGCGAGCGCCTCGGCGACGCGGGTGCGCATCGCGTCCTTGCCGACGTGGCGCATCTGCAGGCCGAAGGAGACGTTCTTCGCCACGGACATGTGGGGGAAGAGCGCATAGTTCTGGAACACCATGCCGAAGTCCCGCTTCTCGGGCGGCAGGGTGTCGACGCGTTGATCGTCGATCCGGATGTCGCCCGTCGTCAACGGCAACAGGCCGGCCAGGCAGTTCAGCGCCGTCGTCTTGCCGCAGCCGGACGGGCCGAGCAGCGCGATGAACTCCCCGCCATGGATGTCCATGGTCAGGTCCACCAGCGCGGCCTGCCCGCCGAAGCTGCGGCCGACGTGATCAAGTGTCAAGGTGTTGAAGGCAACCATGCGCTCTTCCCCATGTCCTCATCGGTGGTCGGGTCTGTTCAGGACCGGACTACTTGGTCTTCCCCGAGCCGACCTTCTGGTCCCACAGGTCGTACGCCTTGACCATTGAGGCGGCGTCCAGCGGCAGGGCCGTCGGGTTGTTCGCGATGAGATCGGCGTACTCGGGCCGCCCGAACTGGTTGATGATGTCCTGGCTCTCCTTCGGGGCGAGCGACAGATCGGCGCCCTTGACGGCCGGGCCGGGATAGAAGTAGCCCTTGTCGTAGGCCTTCGCGTTCTGCTGCGGGGTCAACATGTCGTTGATGAGAAGCATGATCGCGGCCTGCTTGTCGGGGCTGACGCCCTTCGGCACGACGACGTACTGCGCGTCGGTCACCCACGTGAAGTTCTTGAACGCACCCGTCTTGAAGTTCGCCGGGACGGTGCCGAGCGCCCGCGGGTTGATGTCCCAGCCGGTGGTCGAGGCGATCATGTTCCAGGTGCCGTCGCCGAGGTTCTTCATCGTGGCGGACGTGCCCGTCGGGTAGTAGTCGACGTACTGGTTCAGCTGCTGCAGGAAGTCCCACGTCTTCGACCAGCCGTTCACCGGGTCCTTCGGGTTGGAGTCGCCGAGGATGTAGGGCAGGCCCATGAGGAAGGTGCGTCCGGGGCCGGAGTTCGCCGGGCGGGCGTAGCCGAACTTGCCCGGGTTGGCCTTCGCCCACGCGAGCAGTTCATCCGGCGTGGTGGGGACGGACTTCACGGCGTCCGGGTTGTACTCCAGCAGCGGGCCGGACGGGTAGTACACCACGGCGACGCCCTGGTCCTGGGCCAGCGTCTGCATGTTCGCGGCCGCCGTGATGTAGTTCGCCATGTTGGGCAGGCGGTCCTTGAACGTCGAGGCGATCGGCAGGAACAGGCCCTGCGAGATGCCCGAGGCCAGGCCGTCGGTGCCGGTGAGGATCATGTCGATCTGGATGTTGCCGGCCTGCTGCTGCGCCTTCACCTTGCCCGGCATGTCGGGCGCCGTGCCGGTGCTGTACGTCACGGACTTGATGATGTCCTGGTGCGCGGCGACGTACGAGT
>WQUE01000114.1 GCA_009785885.1 Actinomycetes bacterium | reverse complement strand
ACTCGTTCGCGATCGTGCCGAGTCCGCCCCGGGTGGCGTCGCGCATCCACGCCACGTCGACCCCGGCGGCGTACAGGGCTTCGACGAGGTGGTTCAGGGGCGCGGTGTCGCTCGCGATGTCGGCCTCCAGGTCGAGGTCGCCGCGGGCGAGCATGATCGCCATGCCGTGGGCGCCGATCGGCCCGGACAGGATGACCCGGTCGCCCGCGCGGACCCGGGCAGCGCCGAGGGCGCGGCCGTCGGGGACGATGCCGATGCCGGAGGTCGTGATGAACACCTTGTCGGCGGCGCCTTTGGGGACGACCTTCGTGTCGCCGGTGACGATCGCGACCCCGGCGGCGTCGGCGGCGGTGCGCATGTCGGCGGCGATCGCGCGCAGGTCCGCGACCGCCAGGCCCTCCTCGATGACGAACGCGGCGGACAGCCAGCGGGGGACGGCGCCGGACACGGCCAGGTCGTTCACCGTGCCGTTCACGGCCAGGTCGCCGATCGACCCGCCGGGGAAGCGGATCGGGTGGACGACGTACGAGTCGGTCGAGTAGGCGATCCGACCGGCGACCACGTCCAGGACCGCCCCGTCGGTGAGTTCCGCCTCGTCCGGGGCGCCGAACGCCTCGATGAACACCGCGTCGACCAGCGCCGCCGACGCCTTGCCGCCGGCGCCGTGCGACAGCGTGACCGTGTCGTCGGCGAGGCGGGGGCGCCGCCGGCGGTACGTCTCGATGCGCCCCAGGACGGCGCCCTCGTCCGGCGCGGGCCCGGCCATCACGCCACGCTCCCCACGCGGTCGAGTCGGGCGATGGCCACCCCGGCGTGGACGAGCACGCGGTCTCCCGGGCGGACGGTGCCGACCAGCGATACGTCGACGTCCTCCTGGCCGCGCTCGCTCGTCACACGTGCGGGGCCGAACGGGTCCTCCGGCACGCGGATCACCTCCGCGGGGCGTCCCTCGTCGGAGCAGGTGAGACAGACGTCCGCGTCACACGGCTGCGTCATGGCCGCCCTCCTTCCCGTGCCAGCCAGCGGTAGCCGGCGAGCGCCTGTCCGAGGGACAGGCCGCCGTCGTTGGCGGGCACGACGTCATGGACGATCAGCTTAGGCGCGTCGTGCCCCAGTTCGCGCCGTACGTCCGCCACGAGCAGCCGGTTCTGCGCGACGCCGCCGCTCAACCCGACCACCTGCGTGCCGGCCGTGCGCATCGCCGCGAGCGCCGCCCGGGCGACGATCCCGGACAGGCCGGCGTGGAAAACCCGGGCGAGGCAGGCCGTCGGGGTGCCGGCCCGGACGCCGGCGACGAGTGTGGCGATGAGCGCGGGGACGTCCTCGGCGGTCGCACGGGTGTGTTCGCTGTGGGCGCAACCGCGGGCGACCGCCTCCAGTTCCATCGCGGCCTGGGCCTCGTACGTCACGTCGTGGCGGACGGCAAGCAGCGAGGCGACGGCGTCGAACACGCGCCCAGCGCTGCTCGTCGCGACGACGGCGACCCGGTGGGCCAGCTGGCTTTCCACGAGGCGCCGCTCGGCCGGCGGGGCCGCGAGCGCACACGGCAGGCCGGCGGAGTCGATGCCGCAGGCAAACAGCAGCGCGAGCGCGGTCTTCCACGGGTGCCACACGGCGGAGTCGCCGCCGGGCAGGTCGAACAGCGGCAGGTGCCAGGCGCGCTCGTAGCCCAGGGGATCGGCGCCGACGTTGAGGATCTCCCCGCCCCAGATCGTCTCGTCGGTGCCGTAGCCGGTGCCGTCCATCACGACGCACGTCGCCGGGGTGCCGGCCAGGCCGTGCTCGGCGAGCAGCGACAGGGCGTGGGCGTGGTGGTGCTGGACGCCGAGCAGGGGGACGTCGTGCCCGTCGGCGTAGCGCTCGGCCCACGCGCGCGTCGCGTACTGGGGGTGCAGGTCGGCCGCGACGACCTCCGGGGTGCGCCGGTGGGTGGCCATCAGCTGGGCGACGGAACGCTCGAACGCCTGCTGGCACGCCCAGCTGCCCATGTCGCCGATGTGGGCGGACAGGAACGCATTCCCGTCGCGGGTGATCGCGAACGTGTTCTTCAGCTCCCCGCCGACGGCCAGCACGGACCGGTCGTCGGCGCCCAGGCGCACCGGCAGGGGCGCGTACCCGCGGGAGCGCCGCACCGGCCAGGTCTCCTCACCCACCGCCATGAGCACCGAGTCCTCGACGGGCACGTGGATCGGGCGGTCGTGGATCAGGAACGCGTCGACGATCCCGGCGAGATCGGCGAGGGCGTCCTCGTTGCGGTACACGATCGGGTCGCCGGAGGTGTTGGCCGACGTCGCGACGTACACCTCGCCCGCCGCGACGAGCAGCACGTGCAGCGGCGCGGACGGGAGCATCACGCCGACGTCGTCCAGGCCGGGCGCGACGCCGGGTGCCAGGTCGTAGCCGGGACCTTGCGGGCACAGCACGATGGGGCGCTGCGGGCTGACGAGGGCGCGCTCCTGGTCCGGGGTGAACGCGGCGAACGCGGCGGCCGAGGCGGCGTCGGCAGCCATCACCGCGAACGGCTTGTGCGGGCGGTGCTTGCGGCGGCGCAGCTCCTCGACGGCGCCGGGGTTGCGCGCGTCGGCGAACAGCGTGAACCCGCCGATGCCCTTCACGGCGAGGATCGCCCCGTTCGCCAACAGCGAACGCGCGGCGGCGATGGCGTCGTCCCACCCGGCGATCTCGGCGCCGTCGCCGTGCACCGACGAGCGTTGCAGCCATAGCCGGGGTCCGCAGTCGAAACAGCTGATCGGCTGGGCGTGGTAGCGCCGGTCGAGCGGGTCGGCGTACTCGGCCGCGCACGCCCGGCACATCGGGAAGCCCGCCATGGTCGTGGCGGGACGGTCGTACGGCACGTCGGTGATGATCGACAGCCGCGGGCCGCAGTTCGTGCACGTGATGAACGGGTAGCGGTAGCGCCGGTCGGCGGGGTCGGCGAGCTCCCGCAGGCAGTCCGGGCATGGGGCGACGTCCGGCGGGATCAGCGTCACCGCGCCACCGGCCCGGCGGCTGGCGACGATCGTGAACGCGTCCTCGCTTGCCAACGGCCCGATAGGGGTGTCCTCGCGGGCGGTGACGCGGGCCAGCGCCGGCAGCGTCGCGACGATCGTGTCCAGGAACGCGCCGACCTCGGCGGGGGCGCCCTGGGCCTCGATGAACACCGACTCGTCGTCGTTGCCGACGAACCCGGTCACGGCGAACCCGGTGGCGGTGCGGGCCACGTGCGGACGGAAGCCCACGCCCTGGACGATGCCCCGCATCACCGACCGGACGCGGATCTTCGCGTCGGGGGGCGTGGCGGGTCGTGGCATACAGGTGAGCATAGGCGCACCGGCGCTGCTAGCGTGTGGGGCATGAGGACGCCGTTCTCCCCGGCGGAGCGCCGCAGCGTCGCCGGCATGGCGGCGGTCGTGGGCGGTCTGCTCGTCGTGGGCTGGGGCGGCCTGGCCGCGATCGTGTTGGCGGGCCGCGTCCACGGGGGCGCCGGTTTCGGCCTGGGCTTGGGCGCGACCGTGTTCGCGCTGGGCGTGCGGCACGCGTTCGACGCCGACCACATCGCGGCGATCGACAACGCGACGCGGACGCTCACGCGGGCCGGGCATCGTCCGCTGTCGACCGGGTTCTGGTTCTCGCTTGGCCACTCCAGTGTCGTGTTCGTCGCGTGCGCCGCCCTCGCGGCGGGCGTGCGGGCGCTCACGGTGGGGCTGACGGGGGGCGCGGCGGGCGTCCGGGCGGCGTTGTCCACGGTCGGGCTTTGGGTGTCGGCGGGGTTCCTCATCGTGCTCGGCGTCGTGAACCTCGTCGCGCTGGTGGGCCTTGTGGGGTTGTACGGGCGCGGCCGTGCGGGTCTCACGGCGGCGGAGGTCGACGCCCAGCTGGACCGTCGCGGCTTCGTCACGCGTCTGCTCGGTGGTCGCCTCGGGCGCATCGGGGCGCCGTGGCAGCTGTTCCCGGTCGGCCTGCTGTTCGGGCTCGGTTTCGACACGGCCACCGAGGTGGGCCTGTTCGCGATTTCCGGCACCGCCGCGACGCTCGTGCTGCCGTGGTACGCGGTCCTGTGCCTGCCGGTGCTGTTCGCCGGTGGCATGGCGCTGTTCGACACCGCCGACGGCCTGCTCACCAGCTACACCTACGCCTGGTCGGCCGGGGCGGCCCGGCGCCGGCTGGCGTACAACATGGTCGTCACGGGTCTGTCCGTCGCGCTGGCGCTGTCGATCGGCGTCGTCGAGGCGGCAGGGCTGCTGGGGGAGCGCCTGGGCGTGAGCGGCGGCGTGCTGGGCGCGCTGGGTGGTGTCGGCCTGGACCGGGTGGGGTACGCGGCGGCGGGTGCGTTCGTGGCCGCGTGGGCCCTGGCGCTCGTCCTGGGGCGCCGCCACCAGGCCGCGTCGGCGATCGGTGGCTCGTTCAATCGCTTGCTCAGTGAGTCGTAGCCCGAAGCACTATCCTTTCCTTGAAGGGTTCAGATTCGGTGGAATTGCGGAGAGGAGTTCCGCGTGCGATCCGGTATCCAGGCAGGAGACACTGACGCGCGAGCGCGAGCTGGTTCGAGCACGGCGACCGGCTCAACTCGGTGCCTGGTCGATCGCCGGACGCGAGGACGTTTGTCGGTTGTTCGCGTTGCGGCTGCGGGCGCGTCGGCCGTGGCCGCCTGCGTGCTTGTCAGTTGCTCGGCCGCGCCTGGCCAGCCCGAGGCGACCGGCTCAGGGTCGAGCGATTCCTCCACGAGTGCCGTCCAGACCTTTCCAGGCGTCGTGTCGACGGGCACGTCCAATCCGGCGACGATCGCAGCGACGGGAACGCCGAGTTCAGCCGGCTCCCCGCTGGCGAGCACCCCGCCCGTGTCGGTATCGGCGGCGCCAAGTGCTGTTTCGAGTGCGCGCCCTCCAGACTGTCAAGCCGACCAGCTGTCCCCGAGTGCGAGCGGGGGCCCAGTTGCGGGTGCTGAACAGATTGTGTTTCTGCTGCGGAACACTGGCGCGTCGTCTTGTTGGCTTTCCGGATTTCCCACGCTCTACGGCGTCACTGCGTCTGGCGCGACGACGCTGCTGCCCTTCCTCCAGAGCGACAAGAGTATGATTGTTGAGGATACTCTGGGGCCCGGCGTGGTTCTTCCGGGTGGCCTCGGAGCTTTCCGTGCCGTCCTGCAACTCAATGACTGCGTGGCGACGCGATTCAGTTACCACGAACTACGGATACGCCTGAGTGGCGACCAAGTCATTCACATGCCATACCCGGACGAGATGGCCCTCTCGGGCTGTGCAGGCGGAATCTCGCAGGTGGGTCCCTATTCGCCCCTCGCGGAATCATGACGGGTGCTTCGCAGTTGACCGAACGGCAACGTGTCGAACTTTGAAACGGACATGACATGAGTCTCGCTTCCCCACGATGACCCAGCCCCTGTACTCAGTGGTGGCAGGCCCCCAAGGACGAGTTCCATGCCATGGCATGACATCTGCGGCGTATCTCCACAACTCTATCTCCGGGTTGTGGCGCGCAATCTAGATCGCGGCCGCGCGTTGGTGACTGGTGCCGCGATTCTAGCCAACGTCGCCGAGTCACGTGCCTCAATGCGTATCCTCATTGGGGATACAGAGGCAACGACCATAAGCGGGCCACCGGGGCCCAGACCCTCAAGCACGATGCGCGTCGTTCCGCCAAGGGCTCTCACTTCGGTTGGTGCGTCACTAAGCAACATGGAACGCCATAGCTGGA
>WQUE01000113.1 GCA_009785885.1 Actinomycetes bacterium | reverse complement strand
GCCGACGGCCGCTGGACCGCCCGGTCGGCGCCCCGGCACGGTGCCACGCCGAATCCGTGAGGCGTGGCCCTACCCGGCATCACCCGCGCCCTGACGCCGGTGGTGCCACCACGAGCGGCCCGGGGTGTCGAGCCACGCGTCGTCCTTGCGGGCGTAGCGGCCCGCGATGGCGCTGCAGGCCATGAGCTGGGCCTGGTGGAAGATCATGAGGGGCAAGACGATCAGCCCGACCACGCTGCCCGGAAACAGCACGGCCGCCATCGGCACGCCGGTCGTGAGCGACTTCTTCGTCCCATTGAACTGGATGGCGATCTGGTCACGCCGGTTGAAGCCGAGCACGCGCGCAAACGTCCAGGTGAACCACAGCATGAACGCGAGCAGCGCCAACGAGATCGCGATGAGCGTGACCAACTCACCGGGCTGGACCTGGTGCCAGATCCCCTCACGTCGACCTGACGAGAAGGCAAGATACACGACAAGAGCGATAGTCAGCTGATCCAGGTACGGCAACCAGGTGTGGCGGGAGACGAAGCCGATCAGCCACGTCCGGAGCGCCTGACCCGCCATGAAAGGCACGAGCACCTGGAGTGCGATGTTGCCCATGGTCGAGGCCGACAGGCTCAGCCCGGTCGTGCTCATCACCGCCATCGCCAGGAGGGGTGTCGCCACGACGCCGAGGATGTTGCTGAGGGAGGATGCCACGATCGCGCCGGCCACGTTGCCACGGGCGATGGACGTGAAGTTGATGGCGGACTGGACCGTGCCGGGCACGAGGCAGATCCACAGCAGACCGCGGTACAGGTCGGGGGAGATGACACCCGGTTCCAGCGGGCGCAAGGCGAGTCCGATCAAGGGAAACACGATGAAGGTGCAGCCGAGGATGACGAGGTGAAGCCGCCAGTGCCGGAGCCCGGCCAACGCCTCGGTGCGCTTCAGCCTGACCCCGTAGAAGAAGAACAGCAGACCGAGCATGATGCGGGACACCCAGGTCATCGTCGGCACGCCGGCCCCATGAACGGGCAGGACGGTCCCGAGGAGTGCCGCGGCGATGATGATCAGCAGGAACCGGTCGATCCGCACGCGCCGCCACCACGGTCGGGGGCGACCGGACGTGGTCTGTGGCGTTGTCATGACCGAACCAGTCTAGGCCGATGACACACGTCCGCGGGGTAACCTTCTGACGTGGCCGAGTTCATCGAGATCGCGGACGCCCATGACCCGCGCCTTCGGGACTATGTCGCCCTGCGCGATGTCACGCTGCGGCGTTCCCTCGAAGTCGAGGGCGGCCTGTTCATCGCGGAGGGGGAGAAGATCATCCGCCGGGCCGCCGCGTCGGGTCAAGAGGCGCGCTCGTTTCTCCTTGCCGCGAGGTGGATTGAGGGTCTGCGCGACATCCTGGACGCGAGTCCGGCCCCGGTATACGTCGTGAGCGAACGGCTGGCAGAACAGATCACCGGCTTCCACGTCCACCGCGGAGCCCTGGCGTCGATGCGGCGTCCACCCGCCCGGGACTGGCACGAGTTGCTGGGCGTACACCGCCTGGTCGTCTGCGAGGACATCGTGGATCACACGAACGTCGGCGCCATCGTCCGGTGCGCGGCGGGATTGGGGTGGGGCGGCGTCCTTCTCGCCCCGGGGGCGGCCGACCCGCTCTACCGGCGCGCGATCAAGACCTCGATGGGGACGGTCTTCACGCTGCCGTGGGCCCGCCTGGCCGAACCGAAGCGCGATCTGGGACGTCTGCGGGAGGCCGGCTTCACCGTCGCGGCCATGGCCCTGAGCGAGGACGCCCTGGATCTGGCGGAGTTCGCCACACGGGTCCGCTCGGGTTCCGAACGGGTGGCGCTGCTCCTGGGCACGGAGGGCGACGGTCTGTCCTCGTCGTGGCTCGCGGAGGCCGATGTGATCGTCCGCATCCCCATGGCGCGCGGCGTCGACTCCCTGAACGTCGCGGCCGCCGCCGCGGTGGCGTGTTACGCGATCGGCCCCGGGCCGGCCGACTGCCGGAGCACTCAGGTGGACGGTTCGGGTCGTCCCTTGGGGGACACCGGCCAATCCGCCGGGTACAGGTGACGCAACGAGTCCCGCTGCTCGTTCAGCTTGCGCCGCGCCCGGGCGGACAGACGGTCGCCGAAGACGACTCCGTTCACGTGATCGGTTTCGTGCTGCAGGCAGCGTGCCAGAAGGCCGGTGCCGGTGACGGTGACCGGCGCGCCGTTCTCGTCGACCGCCCGGCAGATCGCGCGGTCGGGGCGGGCCAGCAGACCGTAGGCCCCTGGCCAGGAGAGGCACCCTTCGTCGCCCGCCTCCAGGTTGCGCGCGTCCCCGTCGGGAAGCTCGACGACCGGGTTGCACATCACACCGAAGTGGAACCGGTTGTCGGCGTCGGTGCAGTTGAACACGAACAGCGCAAGGTCGACCCCAACCTGGGGGCCGGCGAGGCCGACGCCGTCCGCGGCCGCCATCGTGGCGAACATGTCGGCGACGAGCTGGTGCAGGTCGGGGCCGAAGTCGTTCACCGGGGCGCACACCCGGTGCATGATCGGCTCCTCCCAGGTGGTGACACGCAGAATGCGGCCCTGTTCGGCCCATTGGCGCGGCGATGGCATCGGGTGTCCTCCTTCGTCCGACCCCACCTTAGCCGCCCGGATGGCATCCGAGGCTCGCGGCGGCGCATCAGGCCGGTTCCGGCGCGCCTCACGGTTCCAGCCGTGACGGTGCGCCAGGGTGGATCGCGGGGGTGAGACGTGATGACGGCAGGCGATGTGGCCGGGGCCCAGCCCTGGAGCGACGATTTACGCGACGCCTACGAGCAGTTCGACCGGCACCTGGCGCTGGAACGTGGGCGCTCGGCACACACGCGCCGGGCGTACCTCGGTGACCTCGGCAGCCTGTTCGACGAGGTGACGCGGGCCGGCGTCACCCGGTTGGGCGATGTGGCGACGGCCGATCTGCGCGTCTGGCTCGCCGACCAGCAGGCGTCGGGTCGCGCTCCAGCAACGCTGCAGCGGCGCGGGGCGGCCATCCGGGTGTTCTGGCGGTGGGCGCACCGGACGGGACTGGTCGAGCACGATCCCGCGGCGGCGCTCAAGTCGGGACGGGTGCCGCGTCGCGTGCCACCGACGCTGACGCAGGGGGCGGCCGCCGACGTGATGTCGGCCGTAGACGCCGGCGCGGTCGCAGCAGACGGGCCCCGGCCCGTTCGGGACATGGCGATACTCGAGGTGCTCTACGCGACCGGCATCCGGGTCTCCGAACTGTGCGGACTCGACACGGGCGACATCGACTGGGAGCGCCAGAGCCTCCGCGTGCTCGGCAAGGGCGACAAGCAGCGCGTCGTTCCGGTCGGGGTGCCGGCGCTGTCCGCCTTGCGCGCGTGGCTGGCGGTCCGGGCGGATTGGGTGGGTCCCGAGTCGGGCCAGGCCGTGTTCCTCGGCGAACGGGGACGGCGCCTGGACCCGCGGGTCGCGCGCCGCGTGGTGCACGCGGCGCTGGGGGCGGTCCCCGGCACGCCCGACCTCGGCCCGCACGGGTTGCGGCACGCCATGGCGACCCATCTGCTGGAGGGTGGCGCGGACCTGCGCACCGTCCAGGAGATCCTCGGGCATGCCTCCCTTGCCACGACCCAGATCTATACGCACGTGTCCGACGAGCGGTTACGCGCCGCGTTCGCGCAGGCTCACCCCCGCGCTTGACGCCAGACGGGGACGGTGTCACGGCAGCAGCCTTCGCGAATCGAACGTCGCGCCGTTCTGGGCGGCCTCGAAGTGCAGGTGGCACCCGGTCGAGCGGCCCGTCGTGCCGACCAGCCCGATGACCTGCCCGGACCCCACGTGGCGGCCAACCACGGTCAGCTGTCGCGACAGGTGCGCGTACAGCGTGCGGAGTCCGGAGCCGTGGTCGATGACGATGTAGTTGCCGCGGGCCGGATCGGTGGCGACCACGGCGACGGTGCCCGCGATCGTCGTGACCACCGGGGTGCCACACGGCGCACCGATGTCGGTGCCCGAATGGAACGAGCGGACGCCGGTGAAGGGGTCGTTCCGCCACCCGTAGGGCGACGTGATGGGACCTCGGACGGGCCACCCGCCCGCGGGGGTCGTGAAGAGCCCTGAGGTCGCACCGGGCGGCATCGCGGCCAGCGTGAGACCATCCGGGAGGAGCCGCACCGGCGCGGCGGCCACCGGGCTCGTCAGCCATGCCATCGGATCGAGATACACCTGCCCGCGCAGGAGACCCAGGTGGAGGCAGTCCTGCGCGGCGTGCCCGGCGCGGAGGAGGCCGACGACCTGCCCGGCGGACACGCTCGTCCCGGTTCGCAGCGTGGCCCGAACGGGCTGGTAGGTGGTCCGCAGGCCGTCCGCGTGGGTGACCGTGAGCATCGGCACCGAGTCGATCACCCCCACCCACGTAACCGTTCCGGCGGCGGCCGCGACCACGCTCGTCCCGGCCGGCGCCGCGATGTCGATCCCGCGGTGGCCGCTGAGCCAGGGCTGGGCCGGAGGGTCGAACATCCGCACCACGGGACCAGGCACGGGCCAGAAGCGCCGTTCGTCGGTGGTGGCGTGGGCGGGCGGGGCGAGTGTCCCGGCCAGTGCGCCGGCGAGGGCAAGGGTCAAGGCGACCATGAGTCGTTGCGGGGCTCCCGCGCGGCGGGTCGGCCGAGTCGGGGTGCGTGCGTGCGTCGTCATGTCTTCATCCTGGTGATTTGCCGCGACCGCGACCACGTCCCGAAGCCAATCTGTGGATAATTCCTCGACGCCGTTCTTCCTGTGGATAACCGGCCCGCTCGGCCGCGGCACGATCACGCGGCGCAGCGGTCGGGGCGGGGTCAGGGCTCGGGGCCCCGCCCGCGGCGTCGGCGAGACGGTATAGTGGCAGCGCCCGGGGCGGTAGCTCAGCAGGTCAGAGCAGAGGACTCATAATCCTCCGGTCGTGGGTTCGAGCCCCACCCGCCTCACAAGGGAAAATGGCCATTGACTAGCAAAGATGCTGTGAGTGTGTCCAGTCAATGTTCGCCAACAGTGGACAGAGTGAGCCGCGAGTGGTAACTTTGGTTGCACGTTCGTTGCACGTTCGTTGCACGAGGAGGTCGCGTCATGCAGCAGAGGAACCGGTCCAAGGCTGCCACTACCGCAGCCTCGGGGTGACCGGGACACGACTCGCAGACCAGGTCTCCCGGGCGCTTCAAATCAAGGGTGCCGACGTGACTGATGTGCGCGCGGACGCGGTACGCTTGACGCAGTGGTTCTCCCGGCTAGAGAACGACGCCAAGACGAAACTGGGCAAGCTGGAGGGAGCCTGACGTGGGGAGATTGCCGAACGGCAACTTCATGGTGATGGTTCCCGTCTACGGCCCAGACGACCTCGTGGGGCATGCGGGCCGCGAGGTCGGGCCGGACGACCCTGGCTACGCCGACGAGTTGACCTGCTTCAGTGACCGACTCACCAGTTCGATGCGGCTGAGCGACGAACTGGGAATCCCCTTGCAAGACTTGATGGCACACGAGTCCCTCGCCGGCCTTGACCTGGATGCGATCGCCGCCGGCCTTGATCTGGCCGCCATCGCCGCCTAGACGTCGCACCGTTCGCCGTTCGTCAGGCCCCCGCACCGACCCGGTGTTGGGGGTCTTCCCATGTCCACCCGCGCCGGGCGCGCGGGCCGATCCACAACCCACGAACCCCAGGAGGGTACAACCATGCCAGATTCCGCCGTGCCGGCCCAGGAGG
>WQUE01000112.1 GCA_009785885.1 Actinomycetes bacterium | reverse complement strand
GATCCTGTTTGGCCTTGTAGGCCTTGTGGTAGACGCGGTCCTCGGCCTTCGGCGTCGGCCCCCGTCCCTCCAGCGAGCGGCGGATCCGCCCGCCCGAGCCAGCCGTGTTCTTGCCCCTGGTCATGAGGTCTGAGTCTACCGGCGGCTCATGGTCGCCCTCAGCCGGCCGCCTCGGCGATCCGGACGGCCTGGGCCCGCTGCCAGGTCCAGGCCATCCACGGGACACCCCCGGCGGCGTCTATCGCCTGTGCGTTCTTCGCGTACTCGGCCAGCGCCGCTTGTGCGGCCTGCCCGGCTGCGGGGTGGGACGGTGCGGCGGCGGCGAGGTCGGCAAGGGCGGGAATGGCGGCGTCGCCGAGGTTGTCCGCGAGGTAGGGGACGTCGATCTGCGCGAGGTCGCCCGACAGGTAGCGGTCGGCGTCGTAGCGGGCGACGAGCCCCTGCGGATTGCCCCAGGTGAGCCCGAGCAGCGCCACGAGGACGACGCCGGCGAGGGGCCGCGACACGTCGAACCGCCGCAGGTGCCGGGCCAGCACGAGGGCGAAGACGGCGAACAGGCAGGCCAGGAATACGAGGGTGACCAGCCGGAGCATCGTCAGGCCGTACGTGCTGACGTACAGCAGGAGCTTGCTGGCCGAGGTCGCGATCAGCAGGAGCGTCAGCCCCGACAGGGCGACGCCGAACGCCCGGAGGGAGCGTGGCAGGCCGCCGGCCCGAACCGCGAACGTGTGGACGAACGCCATCACGCCCGCGTTGATGGCGGCGACGCCGGCCAACTCGAAGAAGCCGCGCCGGGCGAAGGAGGCGTACGTGAAGCCGTCCGGAAGGTGTCCGGCGAACCCGGCGAACAGGGACGAGCCCATCGCGGCGAAGAACACGACGTAGATCAGGCACAGGATGGCCAGCGGGGCGGCCAGGGCGGTCACCGGGACGCGCTGCAGCGCCCGGCCCACCCGTCGCAGGGCGGCCGGGGATACGGTCGAGGCGCCGCGGGCGTGCGCGTTCGCGTACAGCAGTCCCGCGGCGAACGCGGCGACGGGCACGGCGAAGACCGCCTGCCAGAACACCCGTCCGGGGCTGACGTGGGCGAACGCGCCGGCGAGGGACTCCACGACATGGGAGAAACCGGTGTCGGCGGAGGCCAGGAGTGCGATCACCACGACGATCACGGGTGCGGCCACGATCAGCCCGATCACCGTGGCGACCGCCTGGGCCGGGCGCCGGTGTCCGCGCAGTCCGACGGTCAGGGCCGCCCACCAGGCGCCGGCGTTTCGGAACGGGGCGAGGCCCTGGTTCAGCGCGTGGGTGGCCAGGCGCAGGCCGAACGTGCCCGGCCCGTCCTCGTGACACACCGAGGCGTGCCAGACGATGAAGCCGGCAAGCACGGCGGCCCCGAGCAGAAGGTGCAGCGCGGTCGTGCTGTACAGGACGAACGGTCCGGTGGCGACGAGCAGCAGAGCGGCGCCGGCGTACGCCGTCCGGGTGAGGGGCACGCCCGCCAGCCGGTAGTAGGCGACCGAGACGGCCAGGGCGAGGACGAAGAACGCCGGGACGCCCGCGCCGGGCAGCCAATCCTGGTACCAGACCTGCCCGCTCGTAGGGCTGTCCTGGATCACGATCGCCGTCGAGCGGGGCCACAGCCAGTCCCACCACACGTAGCCGACCACGAGCAGGACGAGGGCGAATACGCCGTCCCGCGCCGTGACGTCGTACGTCCGCCTGACGTGGGGTGGTGGGGTGACGGGGATTGGCGGCCGGGTCAGCCTGGGGACGCCGGTATCAATGCTCATCGTTGGTCTCCTCCTCGTCGTAGCTCAACAGGTCGCCCGGCTGGCAGCCGAGCTCGCGGCACAGGGCCTCCAGCGTCGAGAAGCGGATGGCGCGGGCCTTGTCGTTCTTCAGGATGGACAGGTTGGCGGGCGTGATGCCCACGCGCTCGGCAAGCTCGCCGACGCCGACGCGGCGGCGCGCCATGACGACGTCCAGGTTCACGGTGATCGGCATGTACGCCTCCTCAGATGGTGTAGTCGGCGTCTTCTTGGAGGACGCGCGCGGTGTCGATGACGTTCTTGACGATCCGCATGATGAGGGCCATGAAGCCGGCGATCAGGGCGATGACCAGCCAGGCGATGACGGCACCGGTTGCGAATCCCGCGACGACGCACACGAGCGCGATGGCCACGCCGCACCACGAGATGGCGCGGAGGCGGGCGACGTTCGCGGTCGTGAAGACCTCGTCGTGGAGGATCGCGACGAGGACGACGAGCAGGGTGACCAGGGCGGCCAGCCCGGCGGCCAGGCATAGGTACATGGCGGGCAGGGCGCGGGTGAACCAGTCCGGGTCGACGCGGACGGGGCCGTCCTGGTTGACGCGGGGGACGAAGGGCAGCAGGCATGCGGTCGTGATGGCGACGACGATCGCACCTCCGGTGGCGATGATCGACGCCTGCGTCGACCGCTTGGTGTTCCAGCGTGGCATGCCGCCGAGCCTAGCACATCAACCTATCGTTTGTCGATATGAATCTATCGGCGAACGAGATGAATCGCTCGATAGTCGGCATGTTTGGCCGCTTCGGTCCGGGGCGTCGCCCGTCCGTACACTGGGGGCGGGTGCGCCGCGCGCGCAGACGGGAGGAAGCATGAATCCGGGCCAGGCGAAGTTCCACGCGTTCGTGATGGATCGGGTGCAGGAGGGGAAGGCGGCCGAGCTGGAGACGATCCTGGCGGACAGCTTCGCCCGTCAGGACGCAGGCACGTTCGATGCCGAGTACATGAGGGGTGTTGTACCGAGGATCATGGCCCTGCTCCGTCCGGAGTTCATCGAGGAGTTCAGGCAGGCCGCCGCCCACATGGCCTCGACGATGTAGTGCCAGGCCGGTCAGGGTGATGCCGCCCGGCGGGACGCCTCTCGTCCGCGGGGCAGGTGATCGCCTTGTGGCAAGGCGAGTCGGCGCGCCGGCGGGCACGTGGCCTCAGCGGTCGAGGGTCCAGCGGGCCCCGGTGGGGCCGTCCGCGATGCGCAGACCCAAGGCGCCGAGGCGGTCGCGGAGGCGGTCGGCGGCGTCCCAGTCCTTGCGCTCGCGGGCCAGGGCCCGCTGGTCGAGCACGAGGCGCACGAGACCGTCGACGGTGTCCGTGAGGTCCGGGCCGGCCCCGGGGGCGTCGGCCCACTCGGGGTCGTACGGGTCGAGCCCGAGGACGTGCAGCATCGCCCGGACGACGCGCAGGGCGTCGTCGGCGGCGGGCGCGTCCCCGGCGTCGAGGGCCTTGTGGCCGGCCCGGATCGTGTCGAACAGGCAGGCGAACGCGGCGGGCGTCCCCAGGTCGTCGTCGAGGGCGTCGGTGAACGCGGATGGCAGGTCGGCGGCGTCGAACGTGGCGCGCTCCGCGACGCCGCAGCGCGCGAGGTACGTGTCGATGCGCCCGATCTGGGCGGTGGCCTCGTCGAGGGCGTCGTCGGAGAAGTCGATCGTCGAGCGGTAGTGCGGGGCGGCAAGGTACAACCGGACGGCCCGGCCGGGCGTGCGCCGGACGACCTGCATCACCTGCGCGCCGTTGCCGAGCGACTTGCTCATCTTCTCGTTCGCCATCGTGACGAACGCGTTGTGCATCCAGTGGCGGGCGAAGCCGTACCCCGCGGCCTGCGCCTGGGCCTGCTCGTTCTCGTGGTGCGGGAAGCGCAGGTCGAGGCCGCCGCCGTGGATGTCGAACGTGTCGCCAAGGTACTTCGTGGCCATCGCCGAGCATTCGAGGTGCCAGCCGGGACGGCCCCGTCCCCAGGGGGAGTCCCACGTGGCGGTCGGCGGGTCGGTGGGCTTCGCGCCCTTCCACAGGGCGAAGTCGTGCGGGTCGCGCTTGGCGCGCGCCGGGGCCTCGTCGTCGTCATGCATGTCGGCGATGTTCTGCCTGGTCAGCTCGCCATACCGGGGCCAGGACCGGACGTCGAAGTAGACATCGCCGGAGCCGTCGGCGGCGGGGTAGGCGTGGCCGGCGTCGATCAGCCGGGCGATCAGGGCGATCTGGTCGGGGATGTGTCCGGACGCGCGCGGCTCGTAGTCGGGGGGCGTGATGCCCAGCGCGGCGCGGGCGCGGTGCAGCTCGAGCTCGACCTCGTAGGCCACCTGGTACCACTCCAGGCCCCGGTCGCGCGCCTTCGTCTCGATCTTGTCGTTGATGTCGGTGACGTTCACGACCATCGTGACCTGGTGTCCCGACGCCCGCAGCCACCGGCGCAGCACGTCGAAGACGACCTCCCAGCGCATGTGGCCGAGGTGGGGCGAGGCCTGCACGGTGAGCCCGCAGCAGTAGATGGACACCCGGCCGTTCACCACGGTTTCCAGGGGCACGACCGCCCCGCTGCGCTCGTCATAGATGCGGTAGCTCACGGGCGCCAGTCTATCCGGACGGGCCCGGCGGCCTTCGTCGGAGGGACGGTCCGGGGATCGGGCGGCCGGACGGAGGGAACGACGCGGGCCGTGAAGGGTGAGCACCGATTGCATACGTACCAACGCCTGGACGCCTGTGTCTTGATCGCGTTCACTCACCGCGCGAACTCGTTCCATCGGGCAGCCCGACAGATCCTCGCGACGGCCGACACGTTCGCGATCACCGCCATCACCGGGGCCGAGGTGATGGTCTACCCACTCCGCGCCGGGTCGCGCGGATGGTGCGAGTTGCTGGACGATCTGGGCGTGGACGTCGTGCCGGTCAGTGCGGCGGACATGCTGGACATCGCCGCCACCCGCCGCGAGTCCGGCCTGAAGATGCCGGACGCCCTGGTGTTGTGGGTTGCCCGTCATTGCGGCGCCAGAGTCGCCACTTTCGACGACCGCCTGCTCGCTCGGTCCCGCGCCTGGGGGGCTGCCGACCCTGCCGTAGGCGCGGGGGCGTCGCGCGGGCGACCGGTTAGGTTGCGCTCAGCCATGCGCCCAACGACTCCAGTTGGGCGACGATACCATCCCAGTCCTGGTCGAGGTCGAGTGTCGTGAGTCTGATGGGGTTGCCACCGATCACGAGGTCGGTGTCGGGAGTGACGGTCTCGTCGGTCTTCGCGTACAGCAGCACGCCGGAGACGTTGCCCGTGCGTTCCCGGTCGGCGTTCTTGACGTAGGTGTAGATCTGGTAGAGGTTCCCGGAAATGAACGTGTCGTGGTCGGCCCGGTACGACCGCTGCATCGTGTGGCCGTACCATTTCGTGTCGATGATCAGTGTCCGGCCGTGCCACTCCATCGTCACGTCCGTCTTCATCTGCGGCACGAACGGCGGAGTGTCGCCAGGGGCGAGATCCCAGTCGATGTAGCGCGCCCGGGGGCTCCAAGCGTCGTGGTGGCGTTGGTAGTAGGCGCGGACGAACCGCTCGTACAGCGCAGCCATCGTCTCGTCGTTCAGCCAGTTCCGCAGGCGGTGCGGTCCGGCCGTGGTGGTCTGCAGGAGCCCCTCGACGATGAGTCGGCAGATGCCGAGCAGCATGCGGTAGGTGGCGTTGTTGCGGTGGTAGCGCAGCGTGTCCCAGCGGATGGCGGACGGTTCGACGTCGGTGACGTCGTCCAGGAAGGCCAGCAGTCGACGGAGACGGCGCTTCCGGTCGGCGGAAACGTCGCCGTGCCAAAGCAGCAGGCGCATCACCGATTTCAGCGCCTGGTTGTGGGGCGAGTCGGAGGAGAACTCGTCGTAGGCGCAGACGAGTTGCCCCTTGATGAGCGTCTGCCGCTTGATCGATTCGCTCAGTCGGATCTG
>WQUE01000111.1 GCA_009785885.1 Actinomycetes bacterium | reverse complement strand
GCTCGATCACGCCGAGGGATCGTGTCTCATCGAGTTCGGACGCACCCGCGTCCTTGTCGCCGTCAGCGTCGTCGAAGGGGTGCCGCGGTGGCGCAAGGGCACCGGCCTGGGGTGGGTGACCAGCGAGTACGAGATGCTGCCCCGGTCGACCGACACGCGCAGCGACCGCGAGTCGCGCAAGGGACGCGTCGGCGGCCGGACCCACGAAATCAGCCGGCTGATCGGGCGCAGCCTGCGTGCGGTCATCGACGACCGCTGCCTGGGCGAGAACACGCTGATGATCGACGCCGACGTCCTCCAGGCGGACGGCGGAACCCGGACCGCATCCATCACCGGCGCGTATGTGGCCTTGTCCGACGCGGTCGACTGGATGCGGGGACGGGGTCTGCTGCGCGGTGAGCCGCTGAAGGACTCGATCGCCGCGATCAGCGTCGGCATCGTCGGCGACGAGGCGCTGCTCGACCTGTGCTACGCCGAGGACTCCCACGCCGAGGTCGACATGAACGTCGTACGCACCGGGTCGGGCGCGTTCGTCGAGATCCAGGGCACCGCCGAGGGACGCCCGTTCGACCGGGCGCGGCTCGACGCGCTGCTGGATTTGGGCGAGCTGGGCTGTTCGCGGCTTGCGGCCATGCAGAAGGAGGCGTTGGCCCGGTGAACCCCACGGTGTTCCTGGCCACGAACAACCCGAAGAAACTGATCGAGTTGCGGCGCATCCTCGCCGAACAACACCTCGACCTGGAGGTCGTCGGGATCGACGCGGTCGCGCCCTATCCCGCCCCGGACGAGACCGAGTGGACGTTCGAGGGCAACGCGCTGATCAAGGCGCGCGCTGGGATGGCCCACTCGGGGCTGCCGACCATCGCCGACGACTCGGGTCTGATGATCGACGCGCTGAATGGCATGCCGGGTGTGCGATCGTCCCGCTGGGCGGGTCCCGAGCATGAGGATGTCGCCAACCTGGAGTTGGTGCTGCGGCAGATCGACGACGTCCCCCGGGAGCGTCGCACGGCCCAGTTCGTCGCGGTGATGGCCCTGGTCATGCCCGACGGCTTCTCGGCGACGGTGCGGGGGACCATGGGCGGGCGCATCGCGCTCGCCCCGCGGGGGGCGCGCGGTTTCGGCTATGACCCCGTCTTCATGGCCGACGACCAGATCGTCGAGGAGGGGGCCCGCCCGCGCACGAACGCGGAGTTGCGTCCGGAGGAGAAGGACGCCATCAGCCATCGCAGCCGGGCCATCCGCGCCATCGTGCCGGTGCTGTGCGAGGCGTTGGGCCTGCCCGTCCCCGAGCCGGCGCCGGAGCCGCCGCGGCCCGTGACGCGCAAGTGTTCCGAACCGCCAGTCATGTAGGCAGTCGATCGACGGGAGGCATCGATGCAGCAATACCTGGACCTGCTCGCGCACGTGATGGATCACGGCGTGCCCAAGTCCGACCGGACCGGTACGGGCACGCGGAGCGTGTTCGGCTATCAGATGCGGTTCGACCTGGCCGCCGGGTTCCCGTTGGTCACGACCAAGAAGGTGCACACCCGCAGCGTGTTCGGGGAGTTGCTGTGGTTTCTGCGCGGCAGCACGAATGTCGGCTGGCTTCACGAGAACGGCATCACGATCTGGGACGAATGGGCCGACCAGGCCGGCGATCTGGGTCCGGTCTACGGCTGCCAGTGGCGCAGCTGGCCGACGCCGGACGGGCGCCACGTGGACCAGATCAAGGCCGTGATCGCCTCCCTGGTGACCAACCCCGACTCACGCCGCCACGTCGTGTCCGCCTGGAACGTCGGGCAGCTGGACCAGATGGCCCTGCCGCCCTGCCACGTCCTGTTCCAGTTCTACGTCACGCCGCCACAGACTCCCGGACTCCCCGGCCGGTTGTCGTGCCAGATGTACCAGCGCAGCGCCGACCTGTTCCTCGGCGTCCCGTTCAACATCGCAAGCTACGCCCTGCTGACGCACCTGATGGCACAGGTGACCGGTCTTCGCGTCGGCGACTTCGTCCACACCCTCGGCGACGCCCACATCTACGACAACCACCTCGACCAGGTGCGCGAGCAGCTGTCGCGCACGCCTCGGCCGCTGCCGCAACTGCGGTTGAACCCGGCGGTGCGCGACATCGATGCGTTCACGCTGGCCGACATCGACCTCACCGGCTACGACCCCTGGCCCTCCATCAAGGCGCCAATTGCTGTTTAGCTCGAACGAGCCGGCGTCGTGCTGTGGCTCGCCGCGGGTGTGGACGGGTGGGGCGAAGTCGGCGGGGTGGTCGTCTGCGGGGGTGCCACCGGGGTCACGGTCACCCGCTGCGTGACGGTGACCCGCACCGTGCTCGCCGAGGGGACGGGCGCCGGTGCCGGCGTCGTCCCACCCGGATGCTTGATCAGCACATACAGCAGGCCCGCGGCCACGAGCACGAGCGCAACCGCGAGGGCGGTCAGGGCCGTGGCGAGGGCGCGGACCGGGCCCGCCGGGGCGGTCCGGGTGGTGTCTTCGCCTCGGACGGGGGCAGGCGAGGCGGCGGGGACGCCCGCGCGGCTGCCGAGGGGGGCGGAAGGCGCCAACGCCACGGGTGCGGGGGTCGCCTCGGCCGGTTCGGCGGACGGTTCGGCGAACGGCGCCGCATCGATGGCCGTCTGGCGTGAGGTGTCCGTGCCCTCCTCCGCCCTCTCGGCGGGAGCGTCCGGAGAAAGCTCGTCGGCGGGCACCGTCGCCTCGGCCACCGTGGGGGGCGTCTCCTCGGGCCCGGCCGCTTCAACCGGCGCGGCAGCCTCGGCGACCGCCTCGGGCGACGGCGCAGCGTCCGACGGGGGTTCGGCGGCATGCTCCGGCTCGTCGCGCGCGACGGGTGCCAGTTCGGGGGTCACAGCCGCGGCATCCGGGACCGGTTCCGCCGGCTGAGCGCTGTCGGATGTCGCCTCAGCCTGTTCCGTGGGGGTCTCGCCGCTGGGAGTGGAGGTCTCACCGTCCGGCACGCTCCGTATGCCCGAGCGCGCCTCGGTCACGGCCTGTTTCACACCCGCGTCGCCCACGGTGTTCAGCCAGTCGAGCAGGTCGGGGTACGCCGCAGGGTGGCGCGCCACGTCCGCCCACAAGGCGGGATGCTGCGCCGCCACGGAGCGTAGGACTTCGGGTGGGGTGGCCGGGTTGCTCAATGCGGACCGGGCATTGTCGAGGTTGAGGTCGTCGGGCATGAAATGGGCTCCTTGGTGAGACGGGACGGCTACGGGACGACATAGTTGATGCTTTCGTCCATGCTAGTGTCCCGCCGCGTTTTTCTGCCACACGCGGCCCGAGTCGCGAGCCAACTCGCGGACCGCGCGCGTGCGCATGGCGGCGTGCCATCGCGCGGTCCCGGTAGGCTGGGTGCCATGCCGCACCTGACCGCGATCGCCGCCGTGGCGCGCAACCGCGTCATCGGTGACGGTCGCGACCTGCCGTGGCACCTGCCGGAGGACTTCGCCCGGTTCAAGCGCGTCACCATGGGCGGGGCGCTCGTCGTCGGCCGGGTGACGTTCGAGTCGTTCGGACGGCCACTGCCCGGTCGCGCCTCCATCGTGGTGACGCGGGATGCGGCCTGGACCCCGCCCGACTCGTCCCCCGATGCGCCGGTCGTCGCCGTCCGCACCATCCCCGAGATCGGCCGGGCCTTGGCCTCGTTTGCCGACCGGACGTGGTGGTGCATCGGCGGCGGGCAGGTGTACGCCCTGATGTGGCCCTACACGACGCGCCTGGACCTCAGCGAGGTCGATCAGGTGCCCGCCGGGCCCGTGCTGTTCCCCGTCGTGGAACCGCGGGAGTGGCGTCAGGTTTCCCGCACGCCGCAGGCCGGGTTCGACCTGGTGGCCTACGAGCGACGGGACGACTCCGCCGCGCGGGCGCTGGCGGGTCTCACGGGCCATGCGCGCTGAGGCGAGCATCCTGCACCTCGACCTCGACGCGTTCTTCGCCGCGGTCGAGCAACGCGACAAGCCATCGCTGCGGGGCAAGCCGGTGATCGTCGGCGGGGTCGGCGGGCGCGGTGTGGTCAGCACCGCGAGCTACGAGGCGCGGGTGTACGGCGTCCACTCGGCTATGGCGATGGCCCAGGCGCGGCGCCTCGCGCCGCACGCGGCCGTGCTCGCCGGGCGGTTCGCGGCGTACCGCGAGTCGAGCCGCGCGGTCATGGCGTTGCTGGGGGAACTATCCGGCGTCGTGGAACCGATGAGCGTGGATGAGGCGTACGTCGATCTGGCCGCGGGCGGCGTCGACTGCTCCGACCCGGGACGGCTCGCCGACCTGGTCGCGGGGCTGCGCACCGAGGTGGTGCGGCGCACCGAGGGGCTCACCGCCTCCGTCGGCGTCGGCACGAGCAAGCTGATCGCCAAGCTGGCCAGTGAGGCGTCCAAGCCCGACGGCCACCTCATCGTGGCCCCCGGCACCGAACTGGACCTCATCACGCCCTTGCCGACGCGGGCGATCCCCGGGATCGGCCCGGCCACAATGGAGCGGCTGACGAAGCTGGGCATCCGGACCGTCGGCGACCTCCAGCGTGCCAGCGAGCGCGAGTTGGTGCACGAACTCGGCCAGGTTGCCGGGGCGGGCCTGAAGCGCCTGTCGTTCGCGCAGGACGACCGGCCCGTCCAGACCGAGCGGGAGGCGAAGTCGATCTCCGTCGAGGACACCTTCGAGACGGACCTGACCCGGCCGGACGAACTGGTGGCCGCGGTCACGGCCGACGCCGTCGTGCTCGCCCGTCAGCTCGTCAAGGCCGGCCTGTTCGCCCGCACGATCACGCTCAAGGTGCGTCTTTGCACCTTCGTGACGCACACCCGGTCACGCACCCTCGATGGGGCGACGGACCGGCCTGAGCGCATCGCCGCCGTCGCCACGCATCTTCTGCACGGCCTTGAGACGGACGCGGGCGTTCGGCTCATCGGCGTCGGCGTCTCCGGTTTCACGACCGCGGCCCAGGAGGAGCTCTTCGAGATCGACGACGAGGCGGCGCCGATCACCGAAGAGGTCACCGCTGCGCCGATGGGCCACCCGGCCCGGGCCCTCCGGCGGGCCGAGGTGCGGTGGTGGCCCGGCCAGGACGTCGAGCATGCTTCGTGGGGACGTGGCTGGGTGTGGGGGAGCGGCCTGGGGGTCGTGACGGTCCGCTTCGAGACGCGTCTTTCCGGGATCGGTCCGGTGCGTTCCCTGCGGGTGGACGACCCGGCGTTGCGCCCGGCCGATCCGTTGCCATTGTCCACCCCGGAGGCCGCGCGGGATGCCCCCCGAGAGGACTCCTGACCGGGAACGGCCGGCGGGGGCCTCGTTCCAGACCGGTGGGGCGTCGTCCGGTGCGGCCCGGCCCCGCCGGTCGTCATCGTCCGCCCGTGGCCACGACGCGGGCATGCACCACGTGAATAGGCACGTGACAAGCCGCGACACGAGTACCGGAGAAGGGACTTGAACCCTCACGCCTTGCGGCACGAGAACCTAAATCTCGCGTGTCTGCCATTCCACCACTCCGGCACCGCCTGGGGTAAGGATAGCGGAGCGGACACGCCGCATGGTGGCCCCGGCTACGCGCCGACGGCGACGACGTGCCGGCCTGTGGGGAGCAGGATCTGGTCGGCGAACCGGTCGAGCGCCGAGCGGGCGCCGGCCGTCCACGGCAGGCTGCGCCAGTGCCGCAGCGGCAGCCAGCGCGCCAGATCGGTTGTCCCCGCCACATCGTTCACGACGGGCACCGTCGGGTCGGCGCAGGTGGCCGTGTAGATCAGGCGCAGCGCGTGGAAATCCTCCCACGCCCCGGACGACGTCAGCCCGACCCAGTGATCGGACTGCAAGTCGATCAGCCGGTCCAGTTCGACCTCCTGCGAGGTCTCCTCCCTGATTTCCCGCAGGACGGCCTCGGCCGGTGTCTCGCCCGGCTCGATGCCACCGCCGGGCAGTTGCCACACGCCGGGCACCGGCCCGCGCTCGGAGTTCCGGGTGCCGAGCACGCCCCGGATCGAACGGACGATCGCGTACGCGGCGACACGCTGGCGGCGGACAGGTGCCTGGTCGGGCGGCTGTTCGCGTCGGCGTCGCCCCCCGCGCGGGTGGCTCTTCGGCGGACGACTCGTCAGGTGGCGCTTGGCGACCTGCATGACCACGACCAGTTCGCCGTCGTCGTCGAGCCGGGCTGACAGCGGGCGCTGCGCGATGAACCCCTTCGACCACAGGAGTTGGCGGGGGTCCTGCCCGTGGTCCACGCCCACCTGCACGACCGTCGACGCCAGCGGAGGCAGCAAGCCGATGATGCGCATGGCCCTATTGTGGCACGAGGGGATCGGCGGGGCACCTGTTGGTTGGCTGTGAAGGCGTGGTCACCGCGCGATCTGCGCCGTGATGTCGATCCCGTCCGGGGTGTAGACGACCGTGGTCACACCCGTCGTGAAGCGCAGGGCCGCGTATCCGAGGTCGTCGCGCGTGTCCATGGTGAGCGTGATCTGGTTCGGCGACACGTGGCGGTTCGCGGCGACGTCGGCCAGGATCGAGGCGATGACCTGGGGTTGGACGAGGGCGGGGGAGAAGGGCGCCACCTTGGTGCGATCGGTGCGCAGCACCGTGTAGGCGGGCAGCTTGGCCGGTCGCACGCGGTGCTCCACCTGCTGGTCCGACAGGCGGATGTCGGCCCACAGCGCGCCGTCCAACAGACCGATGCCGACCACCGCCTCGACACCGCCCGTGATGTCGGCGAGCGCCTCCGCCAGGCCGGGGCCGGTCGTCAGATCGAGCGCGTCGATCATCGTGCCGTTCGGGCGGAAGAAGACGGTCTGCGACTCGGGCGACGTGGTCACCGTCATGAGGACCTTGCCCTGGTTGTACTCGTTGATCTGGAGTTCCTGCTGGGAGTTCGAGCCGGAGACGGCGGCGGCGCGCGCGAAGAGGGAGCCGACGTCGTCGAGTGAGAACGAGGCCGGGTTGAACGAGGCCTGGTCGACGTAGGTGACCGGCGAGTTGATGACCGCGACGGCCCCGTTGCTCCACGACCAGGTGACCGCCTGCCCCTTGTCCACGTACGTCAACGTCGCTTCCTGCGGGGACACGGTCACGCGGATGATGGGACGACCGCCCGCTTCACCCTGGAGCATGTCCACTGCGTGTTGCGCCATCCCGGGGAGGGTCAGATCCGTCGCGGCGGTCGATGTCGTGACGGACGGGGACGTGGGCGAGACCGGGGCCGGTCCGCCGCCCGTGCAGCCCGCGGCGAGGCAGGCCGCCAACGTGAACGTCACCACCGTCCACAGCCGCACGTGGTGCCGGATCCTTCCCCACACGTCGCCAGCCTAGCCGAGTTCACCACATCCGGCGCGTCGTGCCTGGTGCCCGGACTGGTCCTGTTGGATATGGTTGGAGTGTGCCAGGGCGGCTGGCGCGACTCGATCAGTCGATGATGCGAATTGAGGTATCGATGTCTGAGCAGAATGTGGGTGAGCAGGCCCCGGAGTTCCTGGACGCCACCGTCGTCGTCAGGCGCCTGGTGGCGTGTCCGGTGAAGCAGGTCTGGAAGGTCCTCATGTCGAAGGAGGGGGCCGAGGCGTTGCTCGGGCCGGGCGCGGCCTTGGGTCAGAAGGGCAACACGTGGCGGGCCGACGACGGCCGCAGCGGCGTGATTCGGAGTCTCCATCCGCTGGAGGAGGTTCGTTTCTCGTTCCGGCTCGACGACAAGGCCACGCCGAGCGTCGTGGAACTGACCCTGGAACCCCAGGACGCGTCCACGCTCCTCACGGTGACGCATTCGCGTCTGACAACGGACATGGACGTCTCCTGGCTGAGCGAGCGCTGGGAGGCGGCGCTGGGACGCATCGAGGCGTGCGTGTCGGACTGACCACCGATGTGGTCACCGTCCGGCATGGGGGATACCCTGGCGATATGTTGAAATTCGCCAAGAAACTCCTCCTCGTTCTCGGTGTCCTCATCGTGCTGGCGGCCATGTTCCTCCTCCTGTGGCAGTACACGATGTCGTCCTTCTCGCTGCGCAACATCGTGGCGGCTGCGACAAGCGGAAACTCGAGTGCCGCGCTGCGCGCGTCCTACTTCGGCACGGTGAACCGTGTCTGGTTGTCGGCGGCGGCCGGCGTGGTCGGCGGTCTGATCCTGGGGATCGGCATCGGCATGCCGTCGGCGACGTTCCACCAGCGCTTCGAGCAGCGTCAGGCGGAGGCCGCCCAGAAGGCCGCCGAGAAGGAGACTCCGAAGTAGGGTGGCGGCCCGGGCCCTCCGGACCCGGACGCCCGGTTCCCGGTGTGCGTGGGCGATCCCATTCCACCTGGTACACTGATGATGCTTGTCCACCCGATCGGGTGGAATTGGCGTGCCGTCCGTGGACGACACGCACACCTCAGCACGCGGCGCGCCTGACCGGGCGCGCCGGATCCAAGAAAGTGGGCTAACGCTCATGAGCACTCGATGAGTACCCAGAGATGAGCACCGACTAGAAATGGTCCTGGCGCGATGCCCGGACCCGCAAGGAGAGTAGTGGCCAAGGTCCGAGTGTCCGAGCTTGCGCGCGAGCTGGGAATGGAAAGCAAAGAGCTGCTGGCGCGGCTCAACAACATGGGCGAGTACGTCAAGAGCAGTTCGTCCAGCATCGAATCGATCATCGCACGGCAGATCTCCGACATCGTGAAGTCGGAGCGCGGCGCCGCGACCGAAGCGGCGGCGGCCCCGGTCGCGACCGCTCCGGCACCGGCCGTCGTGCCGGCCCCGCCAGGCGTCGCCACGCCGGCACCACCGGTCGTCGTGAAGGCGCCACCGGTCGTCGTGAAGGCGCCACCGGCCGAGGCGCCCGCCCCGGCTCCGGCCCCCGAACCCGCGCCGGTCGTGGTGGAGGCGGTGGCGCCGGAGGTGGTCGTGCAGGCCGAAGCCACGCCCCCGGCCACCCCGGAGCCCGCCCCGGCGGCCCCGGACGCCGAGGTGCCTCAGGCGCCCGCGCCGCGACCGGTCGCCCGGCCCGCCGCACCCCGCCCCGGTGCGCCCGTGCCGTCGGCGCCGCCGCGTCGTCCGGGAACGCCCCGCCCCGGCAACAATCCATACGCGTCGCAGCAGGGCATGGGTCAGCGCCGGCCGGCGGCCTACAACGACGACGCCCACAGCGTGCGGCCCGGAGAGGGCGGGCGGATACCGCGTCCGGGCGCGCTCGGGGGAGTTCCCGGGCTGCCTCGGCCCAATCCTGCGATGATGCCGAAGCGCCAGTCGGACCAGTTGTCGGGTCCTGGTGCCCGTCCCGGGGCTCCGGGACGCGCCGGTGGGCCGGCCCGGGGCGGCGCACGTCCCGGTTTCGGCGGCCGCGGCCCCGCGGGTGCCGCTGGTGGTGGCGGCCTGGGCGGCGGTGGCGGGATGCCCCCGGTCGGCGGCGGACGCGGCGGACGCGGCGGACGCGCCGGTTCGGGCACCCAGGGTGCCTTCGGACGCGGGGGCGCGGGCGGCAAGCGTGGCCGGCGGAGCCGGCGCGGGCGTCGCCAAGAGTTCGACCAGATGGAGGCCCCGTCGATCGGTGGCGTGCGTATCCGCCCTGGTGACGGTCAGATCGTGCGGTTGCGCCGTGGGTCGTCGCTGACGGATCTCGCCGAGAAGATCAACGTCGATCCCGCCCAGTTGGTGCAGGTGCTGTTCAACCTCGGCGAGATGATCACGGCCACCCAGTCGGTGCCCGACGAGACGCTGGAGGTGCTCGGCGCCGAACTCAACTACCAGATCGAGGTCGTCTCGCCGCAGGACGAGGACCGCGAACTGCTGGAGAGTTTCGACCTCGCGTTCGGTGAGGACATCGGCGGCGAGGACGACCTCGCGCCGCGCCCGCCGGTCGTGACCGTGATGGGCCACGTCGACCACGGCAAGACGAAGCTGCTCGACGCGCTGCGCCACACGAACGTCGTCGCCA
The DNA here is from genome assembly GCA_009785885.1 of Actinomycetes bacterium. Lineage (GTDB taxonomy): Bacteria > Actinomycetota > Actinomycetes > Propionibacteriales > Propionibacteriaceae > WRGV01. The sequence continues at coordinate 3,870 of WQUE01000111.1, read as the reverse complement.
AGGAGGCGGGCGGCATCACGCAGGCGATCGGCGCGTACCAGGTGCACACGCACGTGGAGGAGTTGCCGCGCACGATCACGTTCATCGACACGCCCGGCCACGAGGCCTTCACGGCGATGCGCGCCCGCGGCGCCCAGAGCACCGACATCGCGGTGCTCGTCGTGGCCGCGGACGACGGCGTGATGCCGCAGACCATCGAGGCGCTGAACCACGCCAAGGCGGCGGACGTGCCCGTGGTGGTCGCGGTGAACAAGATCGACAAGCCTGCCGCCGACCCGGTGAAGGTGCGCGGCCAGCTGATGGAGTACGGCCTGACGCCCGAGGAGTACGGCGGCGACACGATGTTCGTCGACGTGTCCGCGGTGACGCACATCGGGCTCGACCGGCTGCTGGAGGCGGTCGTGCTGACCGCCGATGCGGCGCTCGACCTGCGAGCCAACCCGGACATGCCCGCCCAGGGCGTGGCCATCGAGGCGCACCTCGACCAGGGCCGCGGCCCCGTCGCGACGGCCCTCATTCAGCGCGGCACGCTGCGCAAGGGCGACTCCATCGTGTGCGGGTCCACCTATGGGCGTGTCCGCGCGATGATCAGCGACCGCGGCGAGCTGGTGGACGAGGCGACCCCGTCGATGCCCGTGCAGGTTCTCGGCCTGAACACGGTCCCGGGGGCCGGCGACCACTTCCTCGTGGTCGAGGACGACCGGGTCGCGCGCCAGTTCGCCGAGAAGCGCGAGGCCCGCATGCGGGCCGCCGCGCAGGCCGTCGGCGCCCGCCGCCGGACGCTGGACGAGCTGTTCGAGCAGATGACCAAGGGCGAGACGAGCGAGCTGTCGCTCATCCTCAAGGGCGACACCGCGGGCGCGGTCGAAGCCCTGGAGGATGCGCTGGCGAAGATCGACGTCGGCGACGAGGTCAGCCTGCGGGTCATCGACCGGGGCGTCGGCGCGATCACCGAGGCGAACGTGTCGCTGGCCTCGGCTTCGACCCCGCACGCCGTGATCATCGGCTTCCATGTGCGTCCCACGGCGCAGGCCAGCCAGTTGGCCGACCGGGAGAACGTCGACATCCGCTACTACTCGATCATCTACCAGGCGATCGACGACATCGAGGCGGCCCTGAAGGGCATGCTGAAGCCGATCTACGAGGAGCAGGCGCTCGGCTCGGCGGAGATCCGCGACATCTTCCACTCGTCGAAGTTCGGCGACATCGCCGGCTGCATGGTGATGTCGGGCTCGATCCGGCGCAACGCGAAGGCCCGGCTCGTCCGGGACGGCGTCGTCGTCGCCGAGACGTCCATCAACTCGCTGCGCCGGGAGAAGGATGACGCGACCGAGGTCCGCGAGGGCTTCGAGTGCGGCATCACGCTGTCCGGGCACGCGTCGATCGAGATGGGCGACCTGATCGAGACGTACGAGATGGTGGAGAAGCCGCGCAGCTGAGCAAGCGGAAGGACGTGCGATGGGGGAGAATCCGCGCATCCCGGTGCTGGAGGACCGGATCCACGAGGTGCTGGCGCGCTACCTGGAACGCCGGGTGAAGGACCCGCGGCTCGGGTTCGTGACCCTGACCCAGGTGCGCCTGACGGGCGACGCGCGGGAGGCGAGCGTGTTCTACACCGTGCTCGACACGCCGGACGCGCCCGCCGACCTCGCGGGGACGGCCGCCGCGCTCGAGTCCGCCAAGGGCCTGCTGCGCAGCGTCGTCGGCAAGACGCTCGGCCTGAAGTTCGCGCCCACGCTCGCGTTCGTGCGGGACGCGACGACCGAGCAGGCCCATGACATGGAGGACCTGCTGGCACGCGTCCAGCGGGCCGACGCCGAGTTGGCCGCGCAGCGGGACGAGACGAAGTACGCCGGCGACCCCGACCCGTACCGGCACGACGCCGAGGCGGAGCCCGCCGCGTGAACGTGCCGGCCGGTGTCGTTCTGGATGGCATCGTCGTGCTCGACAAGCCGGCTGGTGTGACGTCCCAGGCGGCGGTCAGCCGCTGCCGGCGGGCGTTGGGCGTGCGCAAGGCCGGACACGCCGGCACGCTCGACCCGATGGCAACGGGCGTCCTCATCGTGGGTTTGGGCAAGGCCACCCGGCTGCTCGGCTACCTCGCGGAGCACGACAAGACCTATTGTGCGACGATCCGGCTGGGGTGCGCTACCACGACCGACGATGCGGAGGGCGAACCGTTGGGGGACGCGGTCGATGCCACCGGCATCGCCGACGAGGCGATCCTCGCGCGCATGGCGGCCTACCGGGGACCCATCGAGCAGCGGCCCAGCAGTGTGTCCGCGATCAAGGTGGACGGCAAGCGGGCGTACGCGCTGGCCCGCGCCGGTGCGGCGGTGGACCTGCCGGCCCGTCCCGTGACGATCCACCGCTACGATCTGCTCGGCCGGACGGATGACGCGCCGTACTGCGACCTCGACGTGGCAGTGGAGTGCTCGTCCGGGACGTACATCCGGGCGCTCGCCCGCGACCTGGGGGCGGACCTCGGCGTCGGCGGGCACATCACGGCGCTGCGACGGGTGCGCTCGGGTGGCTTCGGCGCCGACGAGGCGGTCGGGCTCGATGCGATCGGCCCGGCGGACGTCCTCGGCCTGGCGGACGCGGCCCGGCGCATCTTCCCCTGCGTGACGGTCGACGCGGCCGCGGCGGTGGACGCGGCGTTCGGACGGGCGCTGCCGCTGCGCCTGGAGTCCGGGCCGACCGCCGTGCTCGACCCGGCGGGCCGCCTCCTGGGGCTCTACGCGCTCGACCCCTCGCAGGCGGGCTGGGCCCGCCCGCTGGCCGTGTTGGTCTGAGTGGGGCGGCGGCCGAGCAGCCACCCGCCGGCGGCGCCGGCGGCCAGGCCGAGGATAAGCCAGGTGGGCGCACTGCCATCGGCGGCGCCGCCCATCGGCGCGCCCGGCCCGGTGCGGGTGTCTTCCTGCAGATCTACGCGGATCCTGTAGGTCAGCACCAGGTCGGCCGTCCCGCCCGGGTTCTTGCCGTCCGTGGCCGAGGCGGGGAAGACGACGCCGACCGTCAGGGGGAAGCTGGCGCCCCGCGCCAGGTCGACCTTGGTCGAGAAGGCCACCGGCGCCGAGGCGGCCCCGGCCCAGGTGGTCGATCCCGGGACTCCGTCAACCGACCAGGTCAGTTCGATGAGGTCGGCGAGGCGGCCGGGACCGGCCTCAGCGGCCGGCCCGGCGGCAACGACGTCGAGGATCGACACCGTCGCGATACCGGCCCCCGGCCCGGAGTTGGTCACCGTGGCCGTGCGGGTGATCCGGTCGCCCGGCACGAGGATGTGGTCGCCGACGAAGGTGCCCTCCGCCGCGATGGGCGCCTCGCGGCCCCGCCAGTCCAGGCTCGTCGCGGGGCCGTCCCACACCAGGGTGAGGGGGCCTGCGGTGCCGTCGGCCCAGGCGTCGGCGGCCAGCGCCGGCGCGGGAGCGACGGCGAGCAGCAACGCACCGGCTGCGGTCGCGAGCCGGCGGATCAGGACGGGTGGGCGGCCCATCAGGCCTCCTCCGCGCGTCGGGCGGGGGCCGAGGTGCGGCGCCGCAGTGACGACAGCAGCAGGACCGCGCCCGCGCCGATGAGCACCGCCGCGGCACCACTCACCAGTGCGACGGAGTGCGTGCCCGCCGACTGGCGCAGGTAGCCGATCTTCGGGATGACGTACCACAGTTCGCCCCGCACGTGCGCGGCGGGCACCGGACCCCACGGGTCCGGGTCGGGATTGGCGTCGCCCTGCGTCACGAAGCTGCGGGCGCCGTCGGGGCCCACGCCGACGCCGATGATGCGGTGCGTCACCAGCGTGGGGTCGTCGGGGTAGGGCAGGAACGTGATGATGTCGCCCACCTTGAGGTTCTCGGCCCGGGCGGGATCGAC
>WQUE01000110.1 GCA_009785885.1 Actinomycetes bacterium | reverse complement strand
AGGGAGTACGTGGGATCGGATTCGTCGTAGGCGATGGTCGAGCCGATCGGGGCGGTGCGCTTGAGCGCCAGGGCATCCACCGGCTGGGGTGCCAGGCGGGGGCCGTAGTACAGGTGCTCCAGGTGGCCGAATGGTGTCACGCGGAACCAGTAGCTCGTGTGGGCAGTGTCCAGCCGGAACACGGAGTCCGCACCGGTGATCGCCACGTCAACCAGTATCCCGCACGCGCCGGCCGGCGCAGCCGTCACGGCCGAGCGTCGCTCGCCTGCATCGCCCGAAGGGTCTTGGCGAAGAGCTCGTCCAGGTCCCAGCCCAGCAGGGCGGCGCCGCGTTGGATGATCTCACGGGAGCACCCGGCGGCGAAGCTCTTGTCCTTGAACTTCTTCCGGACGCTGCCGACCTCCATGTCCTGCACGCTCTTCGACGGACGCATCAGCGCGGCCGCGCCGATCAGGCCGCTCAGTTCGTCCACGGTGAAGAGAATCTTCTCCATGACGAGTTCGGGCTCTATCGTCACGGCGGTGACGCCCCAGCCGTGCGACATCGCCGACCGGATGATGCTCTCGTCGACGTTGTTGTCGCGCAGCAACTCCTGACCCTTGATGCAGTGCTCGTCCGGGTACATCTCGAAGTCGATGTCGTGCAGCAGCCCGCACACGGCCCAGTACTCCTCCCGCCCGGGGTCGTAGGTGGCCGCGAAGTAGCGCATGATGCCACCGACCGTCTCGCCGTGCTGAAGGTGGAACGGCTCCTTGTTGTAGCGGGCCAGGATGGCTCGCGCCTCATCGAATGTGGGAATCATGTCCCTACCTCCCCGGGTGCTCGGCATCATCGTTGCACATTCACGCCGGCGCCTCTCGCGGATACGGGAGTCCCGGACGGCCGGCGAGGGGTCTATCCCGGTATCGCCGCGAGGATCTCGCCGTGCGGGGTGAACAGAAACGCGTCGGGGTCGCGAGACCACTCGAGCCAGGCCGCGCTGATCGCCGACAGATCGTCCTGGCTCGCCAGGCCGGCTTCGATCAACTGCGTGCCGATGCCCGAGTGGAGGATGCGCTCGGCCCACATCGCGCCCCACGCCCGGGCGCCCTCACCGGCGGCGTACGTGGAGGTCGACGAGGTGGCGACGACGTCGGTGAGGCCCGCCGCGTGGGCCCAGGCGAGCAGGTGCCGTCCGGCGTCCGGCTCGCCGCCGTTGCGCCGGGCGATCGTGACGTACAGGCGGCGCCACTCGTCGAGCCCGGGATGCGGCGGGAACCACGTGAACGCCGAGTAGTCCCCGTCGCGGGCCGCGATCACCCCGCCCGGCCGGGTCACCCGCGCCATCTCCTTCAGGACGGTCACGGGATCCGGCACGTGCTGCAGGACCTGGTGGGCGTGCACCACGTCGACGCTGCTGTCGGGGAGGTCCAGGGAGGCCGCGTCCATCACGGCGAACTCGACGTTGTCGGCCCCTTGGGCGGCCGCGAGGCTGCGGGCCGACGATAGCACGCCCGCGTCCTGGTCGATGGCGATCACCCGGCCGGGGGCGACGATGCGGGCGAGGTCGACGGTGATGCTGCCCGGCCCGCAGCCGACGTCGAGGACGGTCTGGCCGGGGGCCAGCCGTGCCACGCCATACTGGAAGGAATCGGCCACCGAGCGTGTGGCGTGGAACCCGACGACGCTGGGCGCGTGGCCGTGGGTGTATCGCGTTTGTCTCGAATAATGAGACGAATTGTCTTGCATAGTGAAACGATACGCTGATGGCGGGCCTTCGTGGGGGGATGGCCCGCCATGGGGCCGTCCCTTGGGGACGGAGTCACCGGTCCAGGACGCGGTGCGCGAGTTCGAGCGCGATCCGCGCGTGGGCTGGCCGGCTGGGTCTGAGCCGAGTCCGCGCGACGAACCTGACCGGGGTCTACGCGACCACGGCCTCACCGAGGATGATCTTCGGCATGGTGGTCAGGCAGCGGTTCCACCGCTTGTAGAACTTCTCCAGGGCCGGCTTGCACAGATCGGCGTGGACCTGCTCGTTTTCCAGGGTCCAGAACAGGACGTACGTCACCTTGCCCACGAAGCGGGTCAAGCGGACGGGCAGCTTGCCCTCCTTGACCGCCTGGAAGTCCTCCTGCCGGTGGGTGCGCTTGATGTACTTCACATCGATCACCCCCGGCTGGGCCTTGTAGAACTCCGCAACCTCGCGCATCAGGGCCTCGATCTCGTCCTGGCGGTCAACCTTGGCCTCGTACACGCAGATCTCATAGAACACGGTTGGGCCTCCCGTCTCGATGGGGCCAGGCTACCGGGTGGAGACGCCCGAGGTGGATGCCGGTGCCCAGGAGCCGTCACGCCACGGTCGGCGAGGGCATCCGGGGTCGTTGACATACTGTGCGACACACTCTATAGTGATGAGGACAACAATGTGGAGGTGACTCATGGGTCGCGAAGACATCCTGCCCAACCTCGTCTCGGAGATGCGCCGGGGCACGCTCGTGCTGTGCGTCCTGGCCAGGCTGGGCGTGCCGGCGTACGGCTACAGCCTGATCGAGGACCTGGCCGGCACGGGGCTGGCGATCGAGGCGAACACGCTCTACCCACTCCTGCGGCGGCTGGAGAGCCAGGGGTTGCTCGAGGCGACATGGAACACCGACGGGGCGAAGCCCCGCAAGTACTACAGCCTGACCGAACTCGGCGGCCAGGTGCTCACCGAACTAACGATGCAGTGGCAGGCCACCGTGGCGGCCATGAACGCGATACTGAAGGAAACCACCTGATGAACACCCCAACCAACCCCGACCTGGTCGCCCGCTACCTCTACGCGGTGACCCGTAGCCTCGCCCCCAAGACCCGGCCGGACGTGGAGCAAGAGCTCGACGGCCTCATCTCCGACATGGTGTCGGAGCGCTGTGGAGACGCCACCCCGACGGACGCCGACATCCGGGCGGTGCTCACCGCACTGGGCGACCCCGACGAGATGGCAGCGAAGTACAGCCCGGACGGCCAGGGCGCGCTCATCGCCGGCAGCTATTTCGTCATCTACAAGCGTGTCCTCAGGATCGTGCTCCCGCTTGCCGCCGGGCTCGTCGCCGTCCTCACGGCCTTGTCGTTCGTCCTGGACTGGGTCCAGGACCCGTCGTCGGTGCCCCTGGTCCGCGCGGCGATCGGGCAGGTGATCGCGGCGGCGATCGAGGCGCCGATGGTCGCGTTCGCGGTGATCACCCTCGTGTTCGCCGGCATCGAGCGCGCGAAGACGAGTTCGCGCGGTCGCGACTTCCTGGCCGGCCTGCCGGCCGTGCCGAAGGCGGCCGAGCGCATCAAGCCGCACCGGCCCATCGTCTCGATGGCGTTCTGGGTGGCGCTGACGGTCGTGTTTCTCGCCGTCCCCCAGGTGATCGGTGGATGGACCGAGGCGGCGGGCTGGCAACCGGTGTTCACCACGGCCGTCATCCGCGGCCGGTGGCTGCCGATCATCGCCTGGGCGGCGCTCGTCATCGTCAAGGACGTCGTCCGCCTCGTCGACGGCGCGTACACGGTTCGGGTGGCCGTCGTCACGGTTGTCGCCAACGTCCTCATCGGGGTCTGCGCGGCTGCGGTGTTCCTGGCCGAGGGCATCATGAACCCCGGTTTCGTGGCGCACCTGGACGACTTCATGACGGGCAGCGGCGGGCGGGTGGTGTGGGTCGGTGGCGAGCACCTCAACCTGGCGGTCCTCGCGATCGTCGGCTTCGCCCTGGCCATCGAGACGGTCGTCGCGATCGTGAAGACAGCCGTGAACCGGGTCCGGTGACCCCGGCCTGCGGATGATCGCCCAACCTGTCGATCACTCGCGGTCGGCCTCCTGGGCGATGATGCCGGCCAGATCGACTGGACGGGACAGCATCGGCCAGTGGCCGGTCGGCAGATCGACCAGGGTGAGGTCCGCGAGGTCCCGCAGCGCGGCGAACATCGGGACGCCGGCGGTGGTCATGTCGCGCACGACATGACCAGGGATCGAGCAGCAGATCAGGGTCGTCGGGACGCGATTGCGGCGCGGATCGTGGAGCGTGATCGGCTCGCGGCACGCGCCCGCCGGGTGGGGTACGGCCCGTGACGTCAGGCGTGCCCGGTCGTCCGCCGTGAGCCCCGCACCGCTGATGCCTTGCGCCTCGAGCGTGTCCAGGCCGGGGAAGGCGAGTTCCGTGTCGTCGGGGGACAGATCGGGGCGGGGAACGGTGCCGTCGGCGATGGGCCCGGAGTCCACGTAGATGACCCGGGCCAGCGACTTTGGCATCCGATCGGTGACGGCGGTGGCAACCTCGCCTGCCCCGCTGTGCGCCACCAGGACGGTCCAGGGGCCGAGCGTACGCACCCGGTGCGCGACCGCGGCGACATGGTCGGCGAACCGTACCGAGGCGCGGGCCGCGTCCCTCGGGTCCAGCCCCGGCAGGGTGATCGCGTCCGGCCGGCATCCGAGTGCGGCGAGTCGGTCGGCGACCGCGTCCCACACCCAGGCGCCCAGCCAGTAGCCGGGAATGAGCAGGATGGGGGTTCGATGTGATGTGGTCATGCGGGCGAGCCTAGCAGGCCCCTATGTCATCGTTATGGCACTATTGAGGACGTGAATCGGACTGATCGTCTCTACGCGATCCGGGAGGAGTTGCGCCGCGCCGGGCCGCGCGGGCGTACCGCCGAACGCCTGGCCGACGGGTTCGAGGTCAGCGTCCGCACGATCAAGCGGGACATCGCCACCCTGCAGGCGGGCGGCTTCCCGGTATGGGCGCGGCCCGGGCCGGGCGGTGGGTATGTCGTCGACGCCGCCGCGACCCTGCCACCGGTCGACCTCACGCCGAGCGAAGTGTCGGGCCTTGCGGTGGCGCTGGCCAACCAGGCCGGCCAGCCGTTCGCCGCCCACGCACGGACCGCATTCGCCAAGATCCTGGCCGTCGCCGTGCCGGCCGACCGCGAACGCGCCGAACGCCTGGCCGGGCGTGTGTGGATCGACCACCCATGCCAGGAACCAGCCATCGACCCGGGTGTGCGCGGTGTGGTCGAAGAGGGTCTCGCGTCACGACGAGTCGTGGCGTTGACGTACGTGGACGAGCGCCAGACCGAAACTCAGCGGCGAGTCGATCCCCAGATGCTCGCGCACGGATTCGGGCACTGGTACCTGGTCGCCTACTGTCATCGACGTCAGGCGATCCGCTGGTTCCGCCTCGACCGGATCAGGAGCGCGCATCTCACCAAGCAGGACTCGCGTGACCGTCCGCTCGCCGACATCGGCGTGCCCCCGTCGACGGCCCACCCGGTGATCCTGGAGTAGCCCGCCATGCGGCCCGTCCCAATCCACCGGGTCTACAGTGGGTGCCCATGAGCGCTGGGCTTGAACCGTTCGTCCGCGACGGGCGCATCCGGTCGTACCCGGCCAAGGTGGCCCGGCGGCTCCGGGTGCTCGCGTGGGCGGCCGAGCAGACCTGGGCGCCCGGCGAGTCGCTGGACGAGGCCGCCGTCAACGAGCGACTGCTCCGCCTGACCGACGACCCGGCGACGCTGCGCCGCTACCTGGTCGACAACGCCCTCGTGCGCCGCGCACCCGGCGGCACCGGCTACAGCCTCGTGCCGAGGTAGTCGTCCCGTCCGGCGCGACGCCCGCCGGGGACCGTAGGGGCGATTGCGTGCCGCTGCACCCCTCGGGTAGAGTAGGGGACCTCAACGGGGCATTGGCGCAGTTGGTAGCGCGCTTCCATGGCATGGAAGAGGCCAGGGGTTCGAATCCCCTATGCTCCACCAGATGTTTGATGTTCCAACCCCAT
>WQUE01000109.1 GCA_009785885.1 Actinomycetes bacterium | reverse complement strand
GCTGGGCCAGGACGATCACCCTCGCCTCGGCGGGCAACGCCGCCCCGTTCACGCCCACCGAGCGGGCGTCGACGTTCCGCGACTGCCTGCGCCTGGCCGGTTTCCCGTTCTACGCCGACCGGGCCGTGGACGTGGTGGGTCGGGATCCGATGCCGGTGTGACGGGCCGATAGCTGCCGGCGTCACCGACATCCCCTGGATCGGGCACGGACCCCGGCCGCAGCGCGTAGTGTCAGCCTTGAGCACGAACCCCCGCGCTGATCGTCGCGTCACCCAAGTCCCTCGGTTAGGAGCGAACCCATGAAGCTCATCCGTCGCCTCGGGGCGGGCATCGCCGCCGCCGCCACCCTCGTCCTTGTGGTGTCGCCCACCGTCCCCAGTTTCGCGGACGGGCCGACGACTTCGATCGTCCACGTCGAGATGACCGCCGACGCCAGCGCCGTGCCCGTGATCATCACGGCAACCTTCACCAGCGCCGACCCCGCGGCACCGGGCCTGCCCGCGTTCGGAGGCCAGCTAACTGCGACAGGTGCCGGTACCTTCGGCGAAAGCGTCCATGTTGAGCCCGATGGAACGGCCTGTGGCGCGGGGGGTTCATTCTTCTTTGCGGGTTCGGGCGAGCCATCGCTCACGTGTCTGGTCGAGTTCTATCCCGCGCCAGCCGACGTCGGTGAGGGAGTTGCCGTCGCGATCGCTGACCTCTGGGACTCCGACACGTCCTCCGCGTTGGGTGCCGACGCCACATCAGCTACGCAGGTCACCTTCGCACCAGCAGAAGCAGCAGCGCCATCATGGCACGTGGACACCACGATGGATTCTGATGCGTATCCACAAGGCGGCACAGCCACCGTGACATCGGTTATCCACAATACAGGGAACGTGTCTCTGTTCTTCTGGCCCCAGGCCGTGTTCAGCGTTGCATTGCAGGAGGGCAACTGCATCATCGAAAATGCCGACGGCTCTATTGTTGATTCAGCCGGCCAACTGGGGGCGGGTTTCGCTTTGCAGGCGGCCCAGTGGGCAAGGTGTCCGGCAATCTACCTGGTCACGGCCGATCCGGGGAGTAGCGTCTCAATCGACGTCACCATATCGACTGGCTCAGCACTGGGGCAGGTGTCAGCCGACCAGACATCGGTCATGACGGCCAGCTACGCCGTCATGACCCCGCATCCAGGATTCGTCGTCTCGTCGCGCGTGAGCGACATCCCCGGGGCGCCGCCGTCTGTCACATGGACCAGCAGCAACACCGGCGACGTACCGGTGGTGATCGACCTCGAACAGGCCTCATTCGACGGTGCCGGTCAGATGCTGTCGAATGGGTGCACGGTCGATGACGCGGAGGGTGCTCAGGTGACGTTCTCCGATCAGAGCAACGGTCTCGACATTCCGGTCGGCGGCCATGCACAATGCGAAGACGTCTACCTCTTTGCCGGGGGTGATGCTGGCAAGACGCTGACCCAGACGAAGAGTGTGACCGCAACAACCCTTGTTGGCACCGCCGTCGGTCCCGGCGACGCGTCGGTCCTGTCAGCCAGCTTCTATGCCGGGAACCCGTCCTGGCACGTGGCGACCACGCTCGACGCGGCGACGTACCTCCATGGTGCCACGGCGACGCTGACCGCGACGCTTGTCAACACGGGCGACACGGCGGTGTACGCCTCGTCCCCGGCCATCGCGGCGGCGGCCTCAGGGTTTGCGCCGTGCGCGACCGCAGACGGCTCCAGCGTGCTGTACGCCTCGACCCTCGGCCTGACGATCGACCTGGAGCCTGGGCAGACACTCGTCTGCACGGCGACGTACGTCGTGACCGCCGCACCCGGCTCGACCGTCATCGTCGATGCGACGCTCACGGGCGACTCGGTGTACGGCACCATCGATCCCGACGACACGTCCGTGATGACGGCGACCTACACCGTGGGGACAGCCCACCCGGGGTTCACCGTCGCGTCCGACCCGTTCTACCAGAGCGGGGGACTGGCCGCGACGGTCGACTGGACGGTGGGCAACACCGGCGACGTGCCGTTGACCGTCGACCTGGCGACGGCGTCGTTCGACGGGGCCGGCGAGATGGTGACGACGCGGTGCTGGACCTACGACGCCGCGGGCGGTGCCCTGGCGCACTCGCCCGACGGCACCGGCATGGTCGTGCCCCCGGCCGGCACAGCGATCTGCACCGACACGTACTATCCGGTGGCGAGCGACATGGGCAAGACGCTGACCCAGACGATCGCGGTGACCGCGACGACGGCGGACGGCACGCCGGTCCGTCCCGGCGCCGCGTCCGTGCTGTCGGCCAGTTTCGTCATCCCGACCACCGCGGCGCTGCCCGCGGCCAGGGCGTCCCTGCATGTCGCGTCGAGCGCCGACAAGGCCGAGGTGCCGCTGGGTGAGGTCGCGAAGTACACGGTGACCCTCTCCAACACCGGCACGACCGCGATCACGGATCTGCGGATCGTCGACGCGTTGAGCAGTTCCGTGGCGGGCGCCGTCCTCCATACGTCCGGCGCATGCTCCAGCCCGGGGCATTGGTATGTCCCGGAGTTCACTGGCGTCGTCGATCCCCCCGCGCCGTCGCCTGATCCCACCGGACTGACGTTGGCCCCGGGGGAGGATGCCACCTGCACGATCATGGTGTCGTATGCCTACGGCACGGCGAGCAACGGGGACGTGCCCGTCGCCGCCGGGGACACGTTGACCAACACGGTCGCCGTGACCGGTGTCGCCCAGGTGGACGGGGCGAGGGTGGCCGTCAACCCGGATGGCACCTCGACGGTCAGCGCCACGGCCACGCTCGTCACCCCCGCGCCGGGCCTGCACGTGACCAAGACCGTGACGGATGACAACGCGTCCGACGGCACCGCCACCTACACCATCACGGCCGAGAACACGGGCAACGTCGACTACTGGGTCGGCATCGACGACGACAACGTCGCGTCCGGCCCCGGCGACACGTCCGCCTTCACCGGGGCGGGCGAGCCTCCGTCCGCGTGGACGTGCGACGTGTTCGACGCGGCGGGTACGTGGATCATGCGGGGCGCGCACGTGAGGTCGACCACCGATCCGGCCGTCAACACGTGGCTCGTCGACGTGCCGGCCGGCGGCCATGCAGTGTTCCGGGGCGACTACGCCGTGATCGATCCCGTGGGTGCGACTGTGAGCAACACGGTGGATGTGACTGGGTGGTGGCCCTTGAACAGTCCGGCCCACACTGTGGATCCGGACGCGTCGTCGGTGCTGACGGCATCGTTCACCGTCGTGTCGGCGGCTCCGGGCATGACGGTGACGTATTCGGCCGATGGTCTCGGCACGCGCGTGAACCGCACCGTGCGCTTCTCGACCATGATCGAGAACACGGGCAATGTGCCGCTGCTGGACGTCACCATCGACGCGGGCGACTTTGGCGGACAGGGCACCGTGGAGAACTCGATGTCCTGCGGGATCTTCGACAGCGCCGGCAACCCGGTCGGGGACGCGCAGAGTGAGACGGGTCCGGTGGTGACACTCACCACCCCGATCCCGGTGCGCGGCTCCGCCCGGTGCGACAGCTACTACGACGTGGCGCCGGCGGACGCGGGCACGACCGTCACTAGTACGGTGCTCGTGACGGCAAGCGCGCCCGACGGCAGCGCGGTGCCGCCGGGCGACACGTCGGCGCTGAGTGCCGACATTGCCGTGGAGCCCATCGGCGCTGAGTTGTGGGTGATGAAGAGCGAGTGGTCCCATGAGGTCGTCTTGGAGGATGGGCCCGTGCCTGTCGGCACGATCGTCTACTACGACATCTATCTGGAGAACCTCGGTGATGTCGGCCTTCAGCAGGTGGTGTTGACGGACACGTTCGAGGGCGCGGGCACTCCGCCGCAACTGGAGTGCTGGGTCTGGGTCCCCGACGACCCGGCCGATCCGCGGGGTGACGGCGAGAACCAACCAGTCGATGTGACGGATGGATCGTTGCGCCTTCCAGCCAGCTGGGGCAGTGCCTTCTGCGAAGGGACGTATACGGTGGTGCCCGCCGACGCGGGTTCGACGGTGACGAACCGCGTGGACGCGACCGCCACGGCCGTCGTCGACGGTGTGACCGTCGATGTCCGCGCAGTGCGCAGCGACGTCGAGTACGGCGACGCCGACCTGTCCGTGTCATTCCTTGTCGCTGGCACCAAGCCGGGTGGCGGTCCGACGACCACGATCACCCAGCCGACCGGCCCCGCGCCCACGGACAACACGGGCGGGGCGACGGTCCCGCAGCCGACCCAGGCGCCGGGTGTCACGGTGAAGATCCCAGCCGGTCCGAGCGTCGGTGGTGGTGGTGCGGCGGGTGGTGCCGGCGGGGTCGCGGGTGCGGCGCTGCTCGTGGTCGCGGCCGTGGGCCTGGCCGGCTGGTGGCGTGCCCGGCAGGTCGCCCTGCTGAACCCGGGACGCCACGGCGCGTAGGCCGGGCCGAGTTCGTACACTCCGGGGCGTGTTGTCCGTCGACGTCGACGGAGAAAACGCCCCGGATGGGCGATCGGCGGGCGCCGGTTTGGGCAACCCGCGGGGTGTGGTCCGGCCCGCCGGGCGTTACAACGTCTCGGGGCCCCAGGTGGCGACGGTGGTGCCGTTGATCGTGATGGTTGCCGCGACCCCCTGCCCCATGTTCGTCCCCATCTCGACGGAGAGGGTGCCGTCGGCGTTGGTCGTCACGGTCGTGCTGGCTTGGGGATTGTTGTTCCGGCACGTGGTCAAGTCGGTGGAACCGCACCAGTCTGCGATCGTGACGGTGGCCTGCACGCCGGGTGGCAAATTGTTGGCGGAGACGCGGACGGAGGCGGGAAGGGTGCTCGGGTTCTGCGCGAAGGTCGCGATGCTCACATCGGTGATCGTGGACGGCGGACTCGCCGGGCTGGTGGCGCCCTTGGAGACGGAGGGCGAGTTGGACCGCGTGGGGCTGGTGGTGTCGGTGATGACGGTGGCGGTGAAGGTGGCGGTGCCGGACGGTCCGACGTAGACGCACCCACGGCCGGACAATGCCCCGGATCCCGATCCTCCGACGGTAGCGGATTGGGCCCCTTTCGTGTTGTCCACTGTGAGGCTGATGTGGGCACGGCGCCCGTTGCCGTTTCCGGCCGCATCGGCGCAGATGGTGTGATCCCCGGCAGACGCTGTCACGGTGAGCGTGGGTGCGGCGAGCGGGCCGAAGGCCGAGGCTGTGGCGGTGTTGCTGACATCGCCGCAGAATGCCTCGTTGCAGAGTTGCGCGTGGAGGCTGACGTCGGCGCCGTTCGGGAGTCCTGTGAACATCTTGGTGTAGTTGGAGCCTTCCGTGCGGGCGGTGGCGGTGTCCGTGCCGCTGACGGCGCCGGACCAGGTGACCGTGATGGTGCAGCTGGTGCCGTTGCATGGCGGGTAGATCACTTGGGCTGCGAGTTCGCCGTCGTTCCCGGTGGCATACAGCACTGAGCCCTGGCCGGCGCCCCAGGCGCCGGGTGGGCCGAGGGGTGAGCCGGTGACGGTGGGGCTCGCGGGCCCGCACACCTGCTCGTTGCAGAGTTGGGCCGAGACGCTGACGACGTCGCCCGGCACGAGGCCGGAGAAGCCCGAGTTGTACGTGCCACCGCCTGGGGTGGCGGTGACGGGGGACATGGGGACGGTTGCTCCGTTCCGTGTGGAGGTGAACTTGAGTTGGCAGGCGCTGCCGTGGCAGGCGGGGTAGATGATCTGGATGGTGACCTTGCCGTCGGCGGGCGTGAGGGTGATGGGGTTGGGGGTCCAGGGGTCGGGTGGGTCGAGGGGTGTGGTGGCGGTGGTGGT
>WQUE01000108.1 GCA_009785885.1 Actinomycetes bacterium | reverse complement strand
GTGGAAGTCGAGGTGGTCGCGGCCGAGGTTGGTGAACCCGGCGACGTCGAAGCGGGTGCCGTCGACCCGGTGGAGCGCCAGGGCGTGCGAACTGACCTCCATCACGACCGCGTTCGCCCCGTTGCCGGCCATCGCGGCGAACAGGGCCTGGAGATCGGGGGCCTCGGGCGTTGTCACCGTCGTGCGTCCGGACGGGAGCGGCACGTCGCCCAGCGTGAAGCCCAGCGTGCCGATCGTGCCGACGCGGGCGCCGGCAGCCGCGAGCCCTGCCGCGAGCAGGCAGGTCGTCGTCGTCTTGCCGTTGGTGCCGGTCACGCCGAACATCGCCAGCCGGGACGCCGGCTCGCCGAACAGCCGTACCGCGACCGTGGCCAGGGCCACCCGGGCATCCGGGACCACCGCGACCGGACACGGCACATCGTCGCCGAGCAGCGCGCGCCCCGCCGGATCGGTGAGCACGGCCACCGCGCCCCCGGCGATGGCCGCCCGGGCGAACTGCGCCCCGTGTGCGTGCTCGCCAGGCAGGGCAGCGAACAGGTCGCCGGGGACGGCGGCGCGCGAGTCCAGGCAGAGGTCGCCGATCACGACCTCGCCGACGGGGCCGTCGAGCCGGGCGATACCCGCCACCAGGTCGCCCAGGGGGACGGACGGACCCGGCCGGGGACGGACGGACCCGGTCCGGTTGGTCGTGAGGCGGAGATCCGCGGGCTCGGGACGGGTCATGGCTGGTAGGTCAGCGGGTCGGTGTAGGCGGGAATGTCGGCGCTCGGCAGGATGCCGTAGCGGGGCAGGGCGGCCTGCATGATGTTCTTGCAGGGCGGCATCGCGACGGTCGAGCCCGAATGCCCGTTCACGGGCTGGTCGAGCACCACATACACCTCGATCGTCGGGTCCTGCACCGGCGCCACCATGAGGAACGACGCCGTGTAGCCCGTGTACCGGCCGGTCGCCAGGTCGACGCGCTGCGCCGTGCCCGACTTGCCCGCGACCTCGTACCCCGGGATCGAGCGCGCCTTGGCGTAGTCCGGTGCCCGGACGACGGCCTCCATCATGTTCAGCACGGACGCCGAGGTCGCCGGGCTGACGACCCGGTGGGGCGGCGTCCGGGTCACGGGGACGTTCCCGCCCTGGGCGTTCGTGATGGAGGCGATGATCGTCGGCGCGTGGTACACGCCACCGTTCACGATCGCGGCGACGGCTGCCGCCTCCTGCACGGCGGTGACCGAAATCGACTGGCCGAACGCCACGCGGTCGCGCTGGTAGTCGGGCATCGTCGCGTCCGGCACGAGGCCGAGCGTGCTCTGCCCCTCGCCGGGCAGTTCGACGCCGGTCGGCGAACCCAGGCCGAACGAGCGCAGGTAGCCGGCGAGAGCGCCCTTGTCCAGCTGCCGCGTCAACAGGGCCGTGCCGATGTTGCTGGACTGGGCCAGGACTCCCCGCGCCGTCAGGTAGAGCGTGCCGTGCGGCCAGGCGTCCGTGATCAGCGAGCCGCCCGACGACAGCTGGGCCGGCACCTCCACCGCCGTGTCGGGGGTGACGAGCCCCGCGTCGATCAGCGCGGCCATCGTCAGGATCTTCTGGATCGAGCCCGGCTCGTAGGTGTCCGTCACCGGACGGTTCCGCTGCTGGGTGGGGGTGGACTTCGCGTAGTTGTTCGCGTCGAACGTCGGCGCGGTGGCCATCGCGAGGATCTCGCCCGTCTTGACGTTCATCACGATCGCCGTGCCCCAGCCGGCGCCCGACGACGTGACCGCCGCCGCCAGTTCCTGGTCGGCGACCTTCTGCAGCCCGGCGTCGAGCGTCAGGTGGTACGAGGTGCCGTCCACGGCCGGGGTGATCGTGCCATTGCCGAGCGGGATGCGTCCGTACGCCCCGGACTCGTAGCTCTCCTTGCCGGGCACGCCCGTCAGGTGGGCGTTCGCGTACGACTCGAACCCGTCGAGGCCCTGGCCGTCGGCCCCGACGAAGCCGAGCAGGTTGGAGGCCAGTGTGCCGTCCGGGTAGGTGCGGATCGGGGTGTCCTCGCTGAACAGCCCGTACCAGCCCCCGGCCAGCATGTCGGCCTGGATCTTCGCGAACGTGTAGGTCGGCACGTTCTGGGCGATCACCTCGTACTGGTTCGGTTTGCCGTCGCTGCGCACCGTGTTGGTCAGGTACGGCAGGTAGTCGCTGGCCATCCCCCCCAGGTATGTCATGAGGATGTCGGCGAGGGCCTGGGGGGCCCGGGCGGCCTTGGCCTGTTGCGCGGCGTTCAGGTGTTGGCCGCGGGCGTAGCCGTTGCGCGAGATCCCGTCGGGATCGCAGCTGAGCCGCACCGCCGGCGTCGTCTCGGCCAGCACGACGCTGCTGCGGTCGTAGATCGTGCCCCGCATGGGGGTCAGCGTCCGCGTGTTCGACAGCATGGCCGCGGCCTGCGTGGCGGCACCGGACGCGTCGACCCCCTGAATCAGCACCGCCCGGCCCACGGCGACGCTCGCGATCAGGGCCATGACAACCAGGAACGCCCGGATACGCGTCCGGGTCGGCACCACGACCTGGCGGTGGGCGCGCGCACCGAACGGGCCGCTCACGGCTGGGCTCCCGCGTCGGCGGCGGCCGCATCCGTGCCGTCGGCTGGTGGCACCGGTTGATCGCCGGCCGGCTCTGCCGGAGCCGTTGCGTCCACCGACGGTGCGGCGGCCGGCTGGTCGGTCGTCGCGGGCTCGGCGGGCGCAGGCTGGTCGGCGGCCACCGCACCGCCGTCCGCGACGGGCGCGGACGCCGCGACGGCACCCGGAACCGGCATGAGCTTGATCGGTGGCGGGGACGTGCGGGTCACGGGGCCGGACCACACCTGGTTGGGCAGCGCGTCGGCGGGGACGGGGGCGGGCACGCCGCTCACCGTGCCGTCCACGAGGCTGAGGACTCCCGGCGCCGGATTCGGCCTCAGGCCGATCGCGCTGGCCGCCTGGATCAGGTGCGTCGGCGAGCGCAGCTGGGCGACCTCGACGGCCAGGGCGGCCTGCTCGTTGCCGAGGGCGGTCGCCCGGGTCTGGTAGGTGCGGAGCGCCTGCGCCTGGGACTGGATCATCGTCGTGAGCACCAGCACCCCGACCATGCCGCCGAGCAGCATGACCGACAGCATGATGAGGAATGGGATGCGGGCCAGGCGGTGCGGCTGGTTCGTGATCCGCTGGAGGCGCACCGGTCCAGGTGCGGCCGGCGCGGGCAGGCTGATCGGAAGCGCGCTCATGGTTCAACCTCCTGACGCCGCATGACGGCGCGTAGCCGGGCGGAGGCCGCGCGCGGGTTCGCGCCGACCTCCGCGGGATCGGGCCGCTCGGCCCCCCGCGTCAAGGGGGTGAACCGGGCTTCGAGACCGGCGGGGACGCTGGGAAGCCCCCGGGGCACCCGGTCCGTGCACGCTTGGGCGAATGCCCGCTTGACCAGGCGATCCTCCAGCGAGTGATAGCTGAGCACCGCCATCCGACCGCCCGGGGCGAGCCGGTCGAGCGCCCGCGGCAGCGCGTCTCGCAGCGCCGCCAGTTCGTCGTTCACCTCGATGCGCAGCGCCTGGAAGACGCGCTTCGCCGGGTGGCCGCGGTGCGTCCCGTAGCGCACGGCCGCGGGGGTGGCCGCCGCGATGATGCCGACGAGGTCGGCCGACGTCTCGATCCGCCGGTTCACGCGCGCGGACACGATGGCGGACGCGTAGCGGGCGGCTCCCGGTTCCTCGCCGTAGTCGCGGAACACGCGGCGCAGCGCCGCGGCGTCGTACGTGTTCACGACATGGGCGGCGTCGAGGGCCTGCCGCGTGTCCATGCGCATGTCGAGCGGCGCGTCGAGGGCGTACGCGAAGCCGCGGTTCCGCTCGTCGATCTGGAGGCTGGACAGCCCGAGGTCGAGCAGGACGGCGTCCACGCGGCCGACGCCCAGCTCGTCGAGCGCGTCGTCGAGCCCGTCGAATCGCGTCCGGACGAGGTGGCACCGCGTGCCGAAGTCGGAGAGACGGGCGCCGGCGCGGGCGAGCGCCTCCCCGTCCCGGTCGATCCCGACGAGCCGGGCCGCCGGGCAGGCGTGCAGCAGTGCGGCGGCATGTCCGGCCAGGCCGAGCGTGCCGTCGACGAGCACGGCGCCGTCGTGCGCCAGCGCGGGAGCCAAGAGTTCGACGATGCGCGTCGCCATGACGGGGGTGTGGACGGGCGGCGCCGACTCGCGCGCGCGCTCGGCCGTCGCCGGGTCTGCCATCACCCCACCTCCGTCCCTGTTGTGGTCCGCCCCGTCCCGGACACGCGCGTGGGCGCCGCCGGGAATCGTGTTGTCAGCCGCGCGCCGGCCCGGGCTCGCGCTCGGGCCAGATTTCGGCGTCCATCGTCGAGTACGCCTGGCGCTGCGCGGCGCTGTGCGCCTCCCACCGCTTCGGATCCCACAGCTCGATCCGGTCGATCACGCCCCGGACGACGATCTGGCCGGACAGGTGCGCGTACTCGCGCAGGTAGCCCGGGATGTGCACGCGTCCCTGCTTGTCGGGCACCTCGTCGCAGGCGTCGCCGGCCATCTGCCGCTGGAACTCGCGAACCTTGGAGACGCTGTCGGGCATCGCGGCGATCCGTTCGGCCTTCGCCTGGAACGTGGCGATCGGGTAGATGGCGAGGCATTCATCGTGGAACGGCGCGATGATCAGGCCCTTCGCCAGCTGTTCGCGGTACTTGGCCGGGAGGAAGAACCGCCCCTTCTCGTCGATCTTGGGGGTGTACGTGCTCGTGAACATGGCTCGCACCACCCCCTTCCCCGACGCTCCACTTTGCTCCACCGTACACCACTTGGTATCCACACCGCCACGACAACCCGCGCGTGTCGCTCCACGGCACGGTGCGGACACGCCCTCGGGTCGGACGTCGGGTGAGTCCCCGGGGCAGGGTGGAGCGAGGTGGTGGACGGGGTCGTCGGAGGTCAGGCCACGGGGTGGTGGGAGTCGTAGGCCAGGAAGCCCCGGTGCCAGCGCGACAGGGCCGCGATCGCGATCAGACAGATCGCCCCGCCGATCACGAGGGCCCACCCCTCGCCGACGGCGCTCGACGTCGCGCCGACGAACACGTCGCCGAGCCGCGGTCCGCCGGCGACGACCACGGTGAACACGCCCTGCAGCCGTCCGCGCAGCGCGTCGGGCGTGGCCGCCAGCAGGATCGTGCCGCGGAACACCGCCGAGACCGCGTCCGCGGCCCCGGCAAGCGCGAACGCCACCATCGCGGCGATCAGGGCCGGCCACAGCACGTGGGACGGGGACGTGCGGCCGCCCAGGAGATAGGCCCCGCCGGCGCACGCCACGAAGAACCCCCAGGCCCCCACCGACACCGACACCGCCCGGCCCTGGTGCCGGAGCCGCATCAGGGGTCCGGACAGCACCGTCGCGAACAGCGATCCGACGGCGAGCGCGCTCGCCAACGCGCCGGCCACGCTCGTCCCCCCACCGAGGATCACCGCCGCGGCCGCCGGGAACGTCGCCCGCGGGAACGCGAAGATCATCGCCGACATGTCCGACAGGAACGTCATCAGCAGGTTGCGCCGGCCCGCCAGGAAGCGGAACCCGTCGACCACCGCCGCCGTGTGGGTCCGGGCGCTGGCCCAGGCGGCGCGCACCCACGGCCGCACGACCACCGGTGCGACCTCCTCGGCCGCCACGGGACGGATCGGCGGCAGCCTCAAGATGGCATAGAGGGCGAACGTGAACGCGACCGCGTCGACGAGGTACGTCCGCGGGTACCCGATGAGCGCCACGAGCGTGGCGCCGACCATCGGACCGGCGAGCGACGACAGCGTCATCGTGACCATGTTCAGCGCGTTCGCCGCGGGCAGCTGGTCGAGGGACACGAGCCGGGGAATGATCGCCGAGCGGGCGGGACCGTTCACGGACGACGCCCCGGCCTGGATCGCCACGAGCAGGTACAGGACCCAGACCCGGCGGAGGTCGAACACGGCCTGGGCGACGAGCCCGAGCGTGGCGACCCACATCACGACCGAGGCGACCAGGGCGACCAGGCGTCGGTCGTGCGCGTCGGCGAGCGCGCCGCCGTACAGACCGAACACGACGGTCGGCACCAGGCCGACCGCCCCGATGATGCCGACGGACAAGGTCGAACGCGTGATGTCGTACACCTCGAGGCCGACCGCGGTGGCCGTCAGCTGGGTGCCGATGCTGGCCAGCCCGAGTCCCCACCACAGTCGCCGGAACTCCGGCGACCGGCGCAGGGGGGTGATGTCTGCCAGGAGCCGGGCCACACGTCCACCCTAACGTGCCGAATCTCGTCAGAACAGGATGGTGGCCAACTCGCCCACGATGGTGAAACCGAGCCGCAGGTACACGCGCACGGCCCGCACGTTGTAGTCGTTCACGTACAAGGTGACGACGGGCCACGACCGGCGCGCCAGCACGACCGCCTGGGCCATGGCCGGCTCGGCCAGTCCCCGTCCCCGGAGGGCCGGCGCGAGCCACACCCCCTGGACCTGGCAGTACCGTCCGTACGTGCTGCCGATGTCGGCCTTGAACCACGCGTGACCGTCCGTGACCGCGCCGAAGGCCCGATGGCTGCGGATCAGCGAGTGGATGTAGAACCGGTAACTGTTCGTGGCGTCCAGGGGACTGCCCCCGACCTCTTCGGTGTACATCGAGACGGCGGCCTGGAAGTACGGATCGGCCTCCTCCAGGGTGATGGGGTGTACGCGCATGTCAGGTGCCACAAGGGGATTGCCGTCGAGAACCATGATGGGTTGATGTTCACGCACGCTCCGCGGGGAACCCCAGCTGCCGCCCCAGCGGCGCACGAGCCGACGGTGGAACTCGGGGATCACCCCGGCGGGCCCGACGACCGACTGCGTGTGGATGCGCGGGCCCAACTGGTCCACGAAAGCGTCCATCGCCTCCTCGTCGTCGCCGAGGAGGAACAGGTTGGCGCCGCAGTGCAACGCGGCGACCAGCCGGCCCCGTCGCTCGAAACCCAGCACGGCGCATCCCAGCCGCGCCGGGTCGAGGCCGAACTGGGCCACCCGGCTGGCGAGGAAGATGTTCAAGGGCACCTCAGGGTCGATCAGGTCGCGCAGGCGCGGCCAGTCGGCCTGGCCCAACGTCACCAGACGGGGCCGCACGAAGGAGAACACCCCGCCACGGTATGCCCCAACCGGCGGGCGCGCCACCTCATCCCGCGGCGGATGCGCCGGCCGCAACGGTCTGGGCGTGCGCGAGGAGCCGGGGAACGATCTCGGCCTCGGGCACCGTCTCGACCACCTCGCCGCGCACGAAGATCTGGCCCTTCCCGTTGCCGGCCGCCACGCCGACATCGGCCTCCCGCGCCTCGCCCGGACCGTTGACGATGCAGCCCATCACGGCGACGCGCAGCGGCACATCCAGGCCTTTCAGGCCCTCGGTCACCTGGTCGGCCAGGCTGAACACGTCCACCTGGCAGCGTCCGCACGTCGGGCACGACACGATCTCCAGCGTCCGGGGACGCAGGTGCAGGCTCTCCAGCAGCTTGGTGCCGACCTTGACCTCCTCGACCGGCGGCGCGGACAGCGACACCCGGATGGTGTCGCCGATGCCCTCCGCCAGCAGCACCGCGAACGCCGCGCAGCTCTTGATCGTCCCCTGCATCGTCGGGCCGGCCTCGGTCACGCCGAGGTGCAGCGGGTAGTCGCACGCCTGCGACAACAGCCGGTACGCCTGCACCGTCGTCACGACGTCGTGGTGCTTCACCGAGATCGCGAAGTTGTAGAAGCCCACGTCCTCGAACAGGCGAGCCTCCGACAGGGCACTCTCGACGAGCGCCTCCGGCGTGGCGCGGCCGTACTTCGCGAGCAGCCGGGCGTCGAGAGAGCCCGCGTTGATGCCGATGCGCAGGCTCGTGCCGTGGTCCGTGGCCGCCCGGGCGATCGCGGCCACCTGGTCGTCGAACGCCTTGATGTTGCCGGGATTGACGCGCACGCCGGCGCAGCCGGCCTCGATCGCCTCGAACACGTAGCGGGGCTGGAAATGGATGTCGGCGATCACCGGGATCGGCGACTTCGCGGCGATCGCGGCCAGCGCGTCGGCGTCCTCCTGCCGCGGGCAGGCGACCCGCACGATGTCGCAGCCGGCCGCCGTCACCTCGGCGATCTGCTGCAGGGTCGCATCGACGTCGTGGGTCGGGGTCGTCGTCATCGTCTGGACGGTGATCGGGGCGATGCCCCCGACCTTGAGACGGCCCAGCGGGACCGCGCGGGTGACGCGGCGATCCGCCAGGACGGGCTCGGGCTCCTCAGTGCTCATGCCTCCAGGCTAGTCCGCCGGGTGGCGAGTCCGATGTGCGAGGCCTTGCGGCCACGTGCTACCCTCGTTGGGCTGCATCGCGCGCGAGTGGCGGAATGGCAGACGCGCTGGCTTCAGGTGCCAGTGCCCGATAAGGGCGTGGAGGTTCAACTCCTCTCTCGCGCACAGGACGACTCCTCGTCACCTTCGAGTGACGAGGAGTTTTCTGTGTCCGGACGCGTGCCCCGTTCGATCGCGGCCAGGGCCCGCTCGCAGTTGTGCCCGTCCCGCCAGGCGAAGGCCCGATCCATGCGTTCGGCGTAGACCTGAGGTGTTTCGGCGAGGAGGCCGAGGATCGCGTCCACGGCTATCTCTGCGGAGGTGACCACCGGCCCGAACCCGTCGCGGGCGAAGTCGAAGTAGCCGGGCCGGGACACGTTGCCGCCGCGGAAGTAGTCGTCCCGGTCGAACTGGTAGTAGACGACAGGGCGGCCCAGGTACGCCGACGAGAACGCCATCGACGAGTAGTCCGTGACGAACACGGCGGCCCGGGCGAACGCCAGTCCCGCGTTCTCCCCGACGAAGTCCAGCACCTCGACGTGCGGCAGGTCGACGCCGGCCCACGCCGCTTTCAGGTTGGGGTGCGGCAACAGGCCGATGCGCACACCCGCCTCACGGAGAGCGACCGCCAGCCGGTCGTCGCGCAGCAACGCCAGCCACGCCCGGGCGAACGGGCTGCCGGCGAAGTCGTCCAGCGGTTCGTGGCGGCCAACACCGTCGCCCCTTGTCACGAGGGACGCCCGCCATGTCGGGGCGATCACGACGAGGTCGCGCCGCCCGGGCGGATACGCCTGCCCCAGGCGCCACAGCCGGTCGAAGCGCGGCAGGCCGGTGAGGGCCACGTCCCTGGTCGAAAGGACGTACGGCGTGCCGTCGTCCGTGAGCGAGGCGGCCTCGGCGGGCGTGCTCGCCAGGCACAGATCGATCGGCTTGGTGTTGAGCCACCGCGAGATGTCGTCCCGGATCACACCGTGCTGGAGGAACACCAGCCGGGGCGCCGCGACGCCGAGGTGGCGCAGCCCGGGCGGTTCCGTGATGTCGCGGGTCAGTTGCGAGGTGACGAACGTCTCGTTCAGCCGCCGCAGGCCGGCCCACGCCAGGCTGCCGAGCGGGACGAGCCGGTCGCCGTGGTCGCGGGCGAGCCCCGCCCAGTCCGGCGTGTCTTTCTGCAGCACGAACCAGGCGTTGAGGTCGAGACGGTGCTCCCGGACGTGCCGGAACAGCATCTCGCCGTTGTCGTTCGCGTCCGACAACCAGTCCATGAACGTCCACGCCCCGGCGTAGCGGGCACGCACCCACGGCAACCGCACGTAGGGCGCCGACGCCACCCCGACGGCCAGGGCACGCGCCATGCCGGCCAGCGCTCGCAGCCCGGGCCGCTTGCGCAGCACTTTCCCGGACGTGCGCCGCAGCGACCCGAGGAGCGCCGCCGACCGGGGCGCACGGTCCCGGCCCCGTTCCGGCTCCCGGTCGCGCACCGGCCAGTCGGTGCCGTCCCGGCGCACGCGGAGCCCGGCCCCTGGCCGGACCCACCAGATGAGTTCGTGCATCGCCGGCTGGCCGAAGTAGACGATGCTCCTGACCTTGCGGGCGCGCACGTCGAGCGGACGGCCCTGGTCGTCGCCGAGCACGACGGTCGGTTGCCGGGACCCGCAGTATCGCAGCCGGAGGCGCACCTCGCCCGTTCCCCGGTCGACGTGATCCCGCCACACGTACGGTGTCACGTGGTCGAGTCCGGGCGCGGCGTACATGAGCAGGTCGCGCCACTCGGCCGGCCACGGATACACGGGGAACGTCTCGATGGCCGATGGTTCGAGATGCCCCGCAATCTCCCCCAGGGTTGCGAGGAACGCGGCCCCGACCTCCCCCTGCGCGGCCGACGCCGACTCGGACACGCGCTGATCGGCCCGCAGGAACCCCCCGATCTCGTACAGGATCAGGTCTTGGAGCCACGTGGGTGGGCGACCGTGCAGGCGCTCGGCGTCGGTGAGCAGCGCGAGATAGCCCTCCCGCGGCACCACCAGGAACCGGCGCGGATCGAGGGCCTGCGTCTGGAGCGAGGAGGACAGGTCGGCACGCTTGCGGTAGTGGTACCACGTCCCGTTGACGTGCAGGACGCGTGGCCGGGCGTGGTTCAGGAGGTGCCGGGCGCAGAAGTCCCCGTCCTCGAAGTTGGGACGCAGCCGTTCGTTGAACGTCAGCCCGGCAAGCGCCGCGCGCGGCAGGAACGCCGCCGACGCGCTGCCGGGGAAGCACTCGGGGTGGTCGACCAGATCGACCACGCCCCGGTGCCGGAAACGTTCCCGGCGCGGATGCGTGTCGGACCGCACACCCCGGGCCTCGTCCCACATGAGCATCGGCACGTGGACGATGTCCGGCGGCCCACCCGGGCACGCGGCCAACGCCTTGGCGGTCTTGGCCAGGTAGTCGCCCGCGAGGACGTCATCCGGATCGGGGAACCCGACCCATCGCCCCCGCGCAAGCGGCAAGGCGAGGTTCCGGGCTGAGGCCTGGCCGCCGTTTTCCTTTGTCAGCACCTGAACCAGCCCGGGCCGGCGGGCCTGCCAGGCCCGCAACAACCGCAACGATCCGTCGGTGGAACCGTCGTCGACCGCGATCACCTCGACGCGCCGCAGGTCGAACCGCTGGCGATCGACCGACGCGATGAAGTCCGGCAGATACCGCTCCACGTCGCAGACGGCCACGATGAGGCTGAACAACGGCCCGTCGCCGACCGTCCCCTCACGCATGCGGCCACCCTAACACCGCGGGTGCGTCCCCGCTTTCGCGCCCGGACGGCGGCCATCACCCCTGGCAAGAGAACTACCTTGTCACGACCTCGATCGGCGCGCCGCATCCCCCAGCACGGTGCCGTCGGGGACCTCGCCGCCCTCCGGCCCGAGGACGGCGTCGCCCACGACGCGCACGTCCGCCCCGAAACGCCAGCGGCCCCGCACGGTCAGGCTGGTCGCCTCGCGCAACGCGAGCGGGTGCGGCATCAGCGCCTCGAAATCGGCGATGAGCCGGTAGTCCGCGCTCAGGCTCACCACCGGAAGGGGCTGCACGACGGGCCGGGGCACGTCGTCCTCG
This sequence comes from Actinomycetes bacterium, assembly GCA_009785885.1. Taxonomy (GTDB): domain Bacteria; phylum Actinomycetota; class Actinomycetes; order Propionibacteriales; family Propionibacteriaceae; genus WRGV01. The sequence goes on along the minus strand of WQUE01000108.1, from coordinate 2,389 downwards.
CCGAAATCGAACACGTCGCTGCGGAGCAGCGCCAGCTCGTTCGTCGTCTTCACCGGCACGAACCGGCTGCGCGGCACGACGATCGCGCTCGCGCCGTCGAACACCTCGATCGCCGCGCCCATCGCGCACTCCAGCTGCCACACCGCGGGGCTCGCCGGATCGGCCGGATCGACGGTCTTGCCGTTCCGGATCAGCGGCAGGCCGAGCACCCCGTCCAACGCGGCCAGGCGGGACCGCACGGCCTGAAGATCGAACCACAGGTTGTTGCAGTGGGCGTGCGGGTGCCGCGCCGCATCGGTGAAGAACGCCATCTCGTCCGGGGACGTCTGCGCGCTCTCCCGCAGGATCAGCCGGCCGTCGGCCCGGCGGCGCGCCAGGTGCCCGCCCTTGAGATCCATCGGCGTGCGGGGGGTGATCTCGGCCGCGAACGGGGCGCCGCTCCGCGCGAACCACCCGGCCAGGCTCGCCGATGGGGCGCACCCGAGATTGTCCGAGTTGCTGACGGACGCGTACGCGAACCCCGCGTCCAGAAGCGCATCGAGGATGCCCGAGTCGAGCATCGTCGGATACAGGTCGCCGTGCCCGGGCGGGCACCACTCCAGGGCCGGCTCGGCGGGCCAGGCGACCGGGGCGAGGGTGTCCTGGCGCAGCTTCGGCTCCTCGCTTTGCCGCATGTCGAGCGGCAGGTCGTCCACGCGCAGATCCGGATACGCCTCCAGCGCGGCCAGGCAGTCGTCCTGTGTGCTGAAGCTGTGCAGGAACAGCAGCGGCAGCCGCACCCCGTACCGCCGCCGCGCCGAGCGCACCTGACGGACGATGAGGTCGAGGAACGTGTGGCCCTCGCGCACCGGCAACAGTGTCTTGGCTTGCGACAGCCCCATCGATGTCCCCAATCCGCCGTTGAGGCGGATGATGGCCGTCCGGGCCAGCGCACCGACGTCCTCCGCGGAAACGCATGGGTCGTCCAACCGGGGCACATCCGCCAACGGTTCGATGTCGGCCTCGGGGATCAGCCCGGTGGCGCCCTGCACCAGCTGGGCGTAGTAGCCGGCGAACACCGCGATGGCCGTGGGGTTCACGCCGGCGTCGCGCATCTTGGCGACGGCCTCGCGGCCCCCGGCTGGAAGATCGGCGGGACGCGCCATGGTCGTGCCTCCTTCGTCATGGACCCGGGTGCGCTCGGCGCACACCGGCGCTTGAAGTGTAGGCCCCGGCCCCGTCGGGTCGTGGCAGGCGCGGGCGCCGTCTAGGCTGGAGACATGCCCGAACCCGACGGACCGACCACGGAACACGTCAGCCTCGGCCCGACGCCCGTCGAGGTGGTCCGCGTCTTCCTGCTGCCGGCGTTCAGCCTGCTGCTCGGCGCGGGTTTCTTCGCCCTGGGCATATGGTCGCCCGGCGGCAAGCTGAACGGCGGAACGGTCCTGGGCGCGGTCCTGGCCGTGGCGGCGATCGCGCTGATGCTGATGGAACGCCGCGACCTGGAGCATTCGTGGGTCGAGTGGGACGCCTCCGGCCTGACGTTGGCCCGCCGGCGTGGCCGCCCGCTGCACCTGGCGTGGGACGAGGTGCGCGAGGTGCGCCTGCACGAACTCATGCCGGACGGCAGGATCCTGCCCACCGGCCATCCGTTGTACCTTGCCGTGAGGCCGATCAGCCTCGCCCGTTTCGAGACCGACACCGACGCCGCGCCCTACCTGCGGCACCGCCTGGGCGACGACAGCCTCGCCGTCGGGGCGAGCATGGGCGAGAGCTGGAAGACCAGCCTGGACGCGCGGTTGCGCGCCGGAGGCCTGCGCCTGTACCGGGGCATCGTCAGCACCGTCGACGAGAGCACCGCCAGCGCCCTGCGCCGCGCCGGCCGGAGCGTCCGGAAGCCGATCTCCAAGGTGCCCCAGCCGCTTCCCCCGAACCTGCGCTGACTCACGCCCGGGCCGCGTCGGCGCCAAGCGCCAGTTCCATCGGGACGCTGCCGGCGACGTCCGGCGTGAAGCCCAACGCCTCGTACAGCGGCCGCCCGGGTGGTGTCGCCGCCAGTTCGAGGCGTGCGAGATCGAGAGCGCGCGCCGTCTCGATCACCTCGTGCATCAACCGGCGGGCCAGCCCGCGGTGCCGATGGTCCGGGTCGGTGTACACGTTCAGGACGACGCCCATGCGGCCGTTGCCGTGCCGGCCCCCGGGGATGCGGACCACGACGACCAGCCATGCCGAGGCCACGACAAGGCCTGTCACCTCGTCGCGGACCAGGAACGCCCACAGCGTCCGGCCGAGTTCGCCGGCGACGTACGCCATCACCTCCCGGCGCAGGGCGCCCGCGTCGGGTACGGCGGCGCCGAGGGCCCGCTGGAACGCCACGCGCTGGTCCGCCAGCGCCGCGGCGTCCCCGGGT
>WQUE01000107.1 GCA_009785885.1 Actinomycetes bacterium | reverse complement strand
AGGCCGCGATTCCCCAGGCGCTGCTGTACAACGTCTACGAGACGCTGGTGAAGCTCGACGGCGAGGGCAACATCCGTCCCCTCCTGGCGAGCGCGTGGACGGAGTCGAAAGACGGCCTGACGTACACCTTCACGCTCCAGGGGGGCCTCACGTTCGCCTCCGGGACGCCGGTGACGGCGCAGGATGTGGTGGCGTCCCTGCAGCGGATCCAAACGGATCCGGCCGTGGTCGCCACGTACAAGACGATCATGGCGAACGCGACCTCGATCACGGCGCCTGACGCCAAGACCGTCGTCGTCACGCTCGCCAAGCCGTCGAACAACTGGCTGTACGCCATGACCGGTCCGATGGGCATCATCATCGATCCCGCCGGTCTGGGGTCGCTGACGACGCAACCGGCCGGCTCGGGGCCGTACACGCTCAAGACGTGGAACAAGGGCGAATCGGTCGTTCTCGCGAAGAATCCGGCCTATTGGGGAACCGCGGGACGTTTCGACACGGTCACGTTCCAGTACTACGCGGATCCGAGCGCGGAAAATGCGGCGATGTTGTCGGGTGGCCTCGATATCATCAGCATCCTGGCGGCCCCCCAGGCGCTCGGCCAGTTCGCGGACGCGAGTCGCTTCCAGGTTGTGAAGGGGACTTCCACCGGCGAGATCGTCCTCGGCTTCAACCATGCCCGCACGCCGTTGGCGAACGCCGCCGTGCGCCAGGCCATCTGCTACGGCATCGACCGGCAGGCGCTGCTGGACTCCGTGTGGGCCGGCCAGGGTCTGCTCATCGGCTCGATGGTGCCACCGACCGACCCGTGGTATCAGGATCTGTCGGGTGCGTACCCGTACGACCCGGCCAAAGCGAAGGATCTGCTGGCGCAGGCCGGCTACGGATCGGGTCTCAGTCTGACGCTGACCGTGCCGACGTACCCCTACGCCACCGGCTCTGAGCAGTTCCTCGTGTCGCAACTCGGCCAGATCGGCATCACGGTCACGGTGAAGGAACTGGACTTCGCGCAGTGGTACGACCAGGTGTTCACCCAGGGCGACTACGACATGACGATCGTGGACCACGCCGAGCCACGCGACATCGTGAACTGGGCGGACCCGTCCTACTACTGGCACTACGACAACCCGCAGTTCCAGCAGCTGATCTCGCAGGCCGACCAGGCCAGTCCGGCCGACCAGGTGACGCTGATGCAGCAGGCGGCGCAGATCCTGTCGGACGACGCGGCGGGGAGCTTCCTGTGGCTGATGCCCAACCTGATCGTGGCGACACCCGACCTGACAGGCCTTCCCGCGAACCAGGTGGGCTACAGCTTCGACGTGACGACGATCGCCTCCAAGAACGGCTGAGACCATCGCCGCGGCGCCAACCCTCATGTGGCTAGCGCAGTCACTGGCGTGCCCCGAAGCGACGGAGTACGCTGGACGGGTGAGGGCCAACCACCGATCGGGCCACCGGACCCCGCCGGGGCGGCCATGAGGCTCTCGCGTCTGCTGCTCGGACGGCTGGCGGCGTTCGTTGTCAGCCTGCTCGTCGCTTCCCTGGCCGTGTTCCTGCTCCTCAACCTGCTGCCCGGCGATGTCACCGCGGTGATTCTCGGCAACAACGCCACACCGGCGGCCGTGGCGCACCTGCGCTCCGCCATGGGGCTCGACGACCCGGTCCTGTTGCGCTACGTGCACTGGCTCGCCGGGGTGGCGCACGGCAACCTGGGCGCCTCGGCGTTCACGGGGGAGCCCGTGGCCGGCCTGATCGTCCCGAAGCTGGCGGTCACAATCTCCCTCGTGGGAGGCGGGATGGTGCTGGCGATGGTGCTCGCGCTGCCGGCCGGCCTGTTCGCGGCGCTCCACCGGCGACAGGCCAGCGGGCAAATGGTGCTGGCGACGTCCCAACTCGGCATGGCCGTACCGGCGTTCCTGGCCGGCATCGTGCTCGTCGTGGTGTTCGCCGCGCGCCTACGCTGGCTGCCGGCGGGCAACTACGTGCCTCTGACAAGCGACCCACTCGACTGGTTCCGGCACCTGATCCTGCCGTGGGTGTCGCTGGCCCTCGTCCAGGGGGCGGTGCTCGTCCGCTACGTCCGGGGGGCGTTTCTCGACGTGATGGACCAGGACTACATGCGCACGGCGCGTTCGATCGGCTGGCGGCGCCGCCGGGCCGTGTGGCGCCACGGTCTGCGCAACGCCGCACTGCAGATCGTGACGGTGCTCGGTCTCCAGTTGGCGACGCTGTTCGTCGGCGCGGTCGTGATCGAGAACGTGTTCGTGCTGCCCGGTCTGGGATCGCTGTTGCTGCGCAGCGTCAACGGGCGGGATCTGCCACTCGTGCAGGCCATCGTGTTGGTGCTCGTCGCCTTGATCCTGATGATCAACCTGCTCGTCGATGTCGCCTACCTCGTGATCGACCCGCGGCTGCGCACGGGACGGGCGGTGGTCGAGTGAAACGGTCGGCGAGTCTGATCATCGGGGCCGCCCTCGTCGGCGTCGTGGTCCTGGCGTGTCTCGTGTCACTCGTGTGGCTGCCGTTCGACCCGAACCATGTCGTCCCGTCGGCGCGCCTGGCGAGCCCGGGCTGGCCGCACCTCATGGGGACGGACGGGCTCGGCCTGGACATCTTCAGCCGCGTCCTCGCGGGCAGCCGCATCTGCCTGCTCGCGGGAATCATCGCCGTGGCGATCGGGGCGATCATCGGGGTGCCGCTCGGCGTCGCCGGGGCGGCGACCGGGGGCGTGTGGGGCCAGGTGATCATGCGGGCCGCCGATCTGGTGTACGCGTTTCCCGCGTTGCTCCTGGCGATCCTGTTGGCCGCGGCCCGCGGAGGCGGGTCGGTGGCGACCGCCATGGTCGCGATCGGCATCGCGTCGGTGCCCGCGTTCATCCGGATCGCGCGGGGCGCCTCGCTGCAGGTCTTGAGCCAGGACTACGTCCTGGCCGCGCGGGCCGCCGGTACGACGCGGGCCCGCATCGCCTGGTCGCACGTGCTCCCGAACATCGCACCCGTCGTCCTCGTCCAGTCGTCGGTGAGTTTCGGCCTGGCGATCCTCGCGGAGGCCGCCCTCAGCTACCTTGGCCTGTCCGCCCCGGCGACGACCCCCGCGTGGGGACGAATGCTGTACGACGCCCAGCCGTACCTGTTCAGCGACCCGAACCTGGCCACCTGGCCTGGTCTGGCGATCGCCGTCGCCGTGCTCGGCTTCAACCTGCTGGGGGACGGTCTACGCGACGTGCTCGACCCGACGCTGCGGGAGGTGCGATGAGCGACGTGCCGGAGGCGGTTCCCCTGCTCGCGGTGGACGGGCTATCCGTCACCTTCGGGCGGGCCGGCGCGTCGCCCGCGGTCCGCGACATCGCCTTCACGCTGTCATCCGGGGAACGCTGGGGTCTGATCGGCGAGTCGGGGTCGGGCAAGTCGGCCACGGCCCTCGCGATCATGGGCCTGCTGCCGGAGGGTGTGCACGTCCACGGCTCGGTGCGCTGGCGCGGCGGGGAACTTGTCGGGCTCGGCGACGCCGCGTATTCGCGGCTGCGGGGGGACGCGATGACGATGGTCTTCCAGGAGCCGATGACGGCGCTGGACCCGACCATGACGGTGGGGCGCCAGGTCGCCGAGGTGCTGCGGCTGCACTACGTACGCCGCGCCGCCGACGCCCAGCGGTACGGCGTCGGGCCCGAGCGGATCCGCGGGCACGCCCGCGAACGGGTCCTCGGCGTTCTGGCCGAGGTGGGCCTGCCCGACGTCGAGCGGATCGCCGACAGCTTCCCCCACCAGCTGTCCGGGGGCCAGCGCCAACTGGTGCTCATCGGCATGGCCCTGATGAACTCCCCGTTGCTCGTCATCTGCGACGAACCGACGACAGCCCTGGACGTGACCGTGCAGGCAACGGTGCTCCGACTGCTCGACGCCGGACTGTCCGCCGTCGGGGCGGCGTGCCTGTTCATCAGTCACGATCTCGCGGTGGTGTCGCAGGTCTGTTCGCAGGTGATGGTGATGTACCAGGGCCGGATCGTCGAGCGGGGCAGCCTCGCCCAGGTCCTCGGGGCGCCGGCGCACCCGTACACGCGCGGCCTCGTCGCCACGGCGGCGATCGACGCGGTCCCGCCGGGGGAGCGTTTGCCCGTGATCGGGGACTTCTGGGCCGGAGAGGATGGGGGACGGGATGGCTGAGCGGCACACCGGCCCGTCCGACCGGGGAAGCGTCGTGCCCGAGTTCGAGGTGACGGGCCTGTCCCGGTCTTTCGAACGCCGGGGCGGACGCGGCCGGGAACCGGTCCACGCGGTGGACGACGTGACCTTGACGGTCGTCCCCGGGCAGCGGCTGGGCATCGTCGGCGGCTCCGGATCGGGCAAGTCGACGCTCGTCCGGATGCTTCTCGCCCTGCTGCCCCCCACCGGCGGGCGCATCGTGTTCCGGGGTCTGGACATCACCGGCCTGCCCGAGCGCGACCTGGGCACGTTGCGCCGCCACGTCCAGATGGTGTTCCAGGACCCGCGCAGTTCCCTCGACCCCCGGATGCGGGTCGGGCGCATCATCGGCGAGCCGCTGCGCTCGCCGATCCTCAAGGCGCAGGGCGGCCTGCCGCCCGACAGCCCGGAGCAGACCGCGGCGCTCCTCGCGAAGGTCGGGCTGGAGCCCGGCATCGCCGCCCGGTATCCCCACGAGCTGAGTGGCGGGCAGCGCCAGCGCGTCGCGATCGCCCGGGCGCTTGCGCCGGCACCGAGCGTCCTCGTCGCGGACGAGGCCGTATCGTCGCTCGACGTGTCGGTGCGGGCCCAGGTGCTCAACCTCCTGCTTGAGCGGGTCCGCGACGACGGGTTGACGCTGCTGTTCGTCAGTCACGACATCGCCGTCGTACGGCACCTGTGCGACTCGGTGCTCGTCATGCAGGGCGGCCGGGCCGTCGAGGCCGGACCCATCGATGCGGTGTGCGGCAATCCGCAGCATCCCTACACGCGGGTACTCCTCGACGCCGTGCCCACGATCCACGTGCCGGTACAGTGAGGGCGAGGGGGGAGCGTGAGCGAGCAAGAGATCGCGCCGGTCGTCGAGGGCCCTGCCGGGCCACCGGCCAGGCCGGCGTCGCCGTGGCGTCGCCGCGGGGTGGTCGTGGTCCTGGCGAGCCTCCTGATCGGTGCCGTCGCCGGTGGGGTGTGGCGGCTGCTCGTGCAACCGCCGTACTACACGGTCGGCCTGGGCGGTGCGGCACAGATCACGGAACGCGGGCTCGCGCGGGTCTTCGGCGTCGACGCGTGGTTCATGGCGGTCGGTCTGGTCGCCGGGCTGGGCATCGGCGTCCTCGTATGGAGGCTGTTCGGCGGCCTCGGCTGGCCGTCGGCGATCATCGCGCTGGTTGCCGGCGTCGTGGGCGGCGTCATCTGCTGGCAGGTCGGCCAGGCGTTCGGGCCGCGCGACTTCGCCGATCGCCTCGCGGTCGTCGAACCCGGTGGGCGGGTACAGATGGATTTCCTGCTCCGGAGCAAGAGCGCGCTGGCGATGTGGCCGATCGGTGCGCTCCTGCCGACGTTCCTCTACGCGGCCGCCATGTCGATGTCGCCCCGTGCGTTCCATCGCGCTGCGGCGCCCGAGGTGACCGAGTGAGCCTGACGGGTCCGCCGGGATCCCTGAGACGGTCCCGTAGACTGGACGTCGTGCTACGAACGATCGATGTGCGTGGGCTGCGGCCGGACGACTATGCGGCGGTGGTGCCACGGGCGCAGTTCGATGTGGCGGCCGCCTTGACGACGGTTGTCCCCATCTGTGAGGCGGTCCGTACGCGCGGCGAGGACGCGCTCCGCGAGTACTCCCGCGCGTTCGACCACGTGGTGCCCGAGTCGTTCCGTGTGCCGGCGGTCGCGATCGCGGAGGCGCTGGACCAGATGGACGACCCGCTGCGCGCCGCAGTCGAGGAAGCGATCCGGCGGCGGCGGGTCGTGGCCGAGACGTGCGAGGCGGAGCCGGCCTGGCGTGAGGCGGAACTGGCGCCGGGGGCGCGCGTGGGGTACCGGATCGTGCCGGTGCGCCGTGTCGGCCTGTACGTGCCGGGCGGTCTGGCCCCGCTGGCGTCGTCCGTGCTGATGAACGTCGTGCCGGCCCAGGCGGCGGGCGTGGAGTCCATCGCCGTGGCCTCGCCGCCCCAGGCGGAGTTCGGCGGCATGCCCCACCCGGTCGTGCTGGCCGTGTGCGCCCTGCTGGGCGTGGACGAGGTGTATGCGGTCGGGGGCGCCCAGGCCGTGGCCATGTTCGCGTACGGCGTGCCGGGGCTGTGCCCCCGGGTCGACCTGGTCACCGGTCCTGGCAACATCTATGTCGTGGCGGCCAAGCGCGCGTTGCGCGGCGTTGTCGGCATCGACTCGGAGGCAGGCCCGTCCGAGATCTGCGTGTGGGCAGACGACACCGCCAATGCGGCGTGGGTCGCCGCCGACCTCATCAGCCAGGCCGAGCACGATCCGCTGGCGGCGTCCGTGCTCGTCACCGACAGCCCCGGCCTGGCCGCGGCCGTCGATGCCGAGATCGTCGCCCAGTTGCCCGCGAACCCGCTGGCGGAGCGGCTGGGCCACTCCCTGGGCGGGGAGCAGTCCGGCATCGTGCTCGTGGACGGGCCCGACCAGGCGCTCGCCGTCGTCGACGCCTACGCCGCCGAACACCTGGAGATCCACACCCGCGACGCCGCCGGGAATGCCGCCCGCGTGCGGAACGCCGGGGCGATCTTCGTCGGCCCATACTCGCCGGTGCCGCTCGGCGACTACTCGTCGGGGTCGACACATGTGCTGCCGACCGGCGGCGCGGCCCGTTTCTCCTCCGGGTTGACCCGGCGCAGCTTCTGCCGGGACGTCCACGTGATCGACTACGACGCGCCCGGCCTGGCCGCGATCGCGGCGGGCATCATCCGCTTCGCGGACGCGGAGCACCTGCCGGGGCACGCGCACGCCATCGCGTTGCGACAAGGGGATCCGGGGGAGCCCCGATGAACCGCGAGGCGACCGCGGTGCCGCGTCCGGCCGACCGGGTGCACCTGGCCGATCTGCCGCTGCGCCCCGAACTGGCCGGCGAGGAGCCGTACGGGGCGCCGCAACTGGATGTGCCGGTGCGGCTGAACGTCAACGAGAATCCGTACCCGCCACCGGGCCGCATCCGCGCACAGATCGCGGACGCTGTCGCCGAGGCGGCCAAGACGCTCAACCGCTACCCCGACCGGGAGGCCCGCGACTTGCGGGCCGACCTGGCCCACTACCTCGGCTTCGGGCTGACCGCCGACCACATCTGGGCCGCGAACGGCAGCAACGAGGCCATCATGCACGTGCTGGAGGCGTTCGGCGGGCCCGGGCGAACCGTGCTGACGTTCGGCCCGACGTACTCCATGTATCCGGAGTACGCCCGGGGCACCCACACCGGTTTCGTCGTCGTCCCGCGCCTCCCGGACCACGGCCTCGACGTGGACCTGGTGCAGCAGGCCGTGGCCGACCACCGCCCCGACGTGATGCTGATCGCGAATCCGAACAACCCGACGGGCACGCAGGTTCCCGTTGCGCTCATCGCGGACATCTGCGACCGGTGCGACTGCCTGGTCGTCGTCGACGAGGCCTACCAGGAGTTCACGGAGTACCCGGACGACTCGGCGCTGGCGCTGCTGCCGAACCATCCGCGTCTCGTCGTGGCCCGCACGATGTCGAAGGCGTTCGCCCTGGCCGGCGCCCGGGTCGGCTACCTGGCGGCGGCGCCGGCTGTTGTCGACGCGTGCCGGATCGTCCGGCTGCCGTACCACCTGTCCGCCACGACGCAGGCGGTGGCCCGAGTCGCGCTCGCCAACTCCGCGGCGCTGCTGGGGCAGGTGTCGCGGCTGCGGGCTCAAATCCAGCAACTTCAGCACTGGCTGCGCGGACAGGGCCTGGACGTGCCGCCGAGTCAGGCCAATTTCTGCCTGTTCGGCCCGTTCGAGGACCGGCATGCGGTCTGGGAGGCGTTGCTCGCCCGGGGTGTGCTCGTGCGCGAGACCGGTCCGGACAACTACCTGCGGGTGTGCGCGGGCACGCCGGCCGAGATGGAGACGTTCAAGACGGCGCTGCTGGACGCGATGCCGCGGCGCGGACGTGGGGAAGGACAGGCGTGATGGGGCGACAGGGGAGCGTCGAGCGTCGCACCGGCGAGACGATGGTGCGGGTCGGCCTCGATCTCGACGGCACCGGGTCGAGTGACATCCACACCGGCGTCGGGTTCTTCGACCACATGCTGACGGCGCTGTCGAAGCACTCGCTCATCGACCTGGACATCGCGGTGCAGGGCGACCTGCACATCGATGGCCACCACAGCGTGGAGGACACGGCCATCGCGCTCGGCCAGGCGCTGGCGCAGGCGCTCGGCGACAAGGCGGGCATCGCCCGCTTCGGCGACGCGCTCGTGCCGCTGGACGAGGCGCTGGCCCGTTGCGCGGTCGATGTCGCAGGACGCCCGTACGCCGTCGTCAGCGGCGAGCCGGACGGCATGGCGTTCGTCCGGATCGGCGGCAACGGCGCGCCCTATGCGGGATCCATGACACGGCACGTTGTCGAGACGCTCGCCGCGAACGCCGGGCTGTGCGTCCACCTGACGCTGCTCGCGGGGCGGGACCCGCACCACATCGTCGAGGCCCAGTACAAGGCGTTGGCCCGCGCCTTGCGCGCGGCGGTCGCTCCGGACCCGCGCGTGTACGGCGTGCCAAGCACGAAGGGCGCCCTGTGACGGCCGTGCGCATCGGCGTCCTCGATTACGGTTCGGGCAATCTCCTGTCGGTGCGCCATGCCCTGGAGGCGGCCGGGGCCCAGGTCGTCGTCACGGCGGACCGTGCCCGCCTGGAGGGATGCGACGGGCTCGTGGTGCCCGGCGTGGGCGCCTTCGCGGCTTGCATGGCGGGGCTGCGCGCCGTCGGTGGGGACGTGCTGATTCGCGCCTGGCGCGAGGCGGGCGACCGGCCGCTGCTCGGCATCTGTGTGGGGCACCAGGTGATGTTCGCTCGCGGCGTCGAGCACGGTGTCGACACGCCGGGTCTGGGGGTGCTGCCGGGGGTCGTCGAGCGCCTGCGGAGTGCCCGCCTTCCGCACATGGGCTGGAATGTCGTCGCGGCGCCGGCCGGCAGCCGCATGTTCGACGGCGTGACCGATGAGCGGTTCTACTTCGTGCACTCCTACGGGGTTCACGCGCCCGATGGCCCCTGGGACGGCGTGGCCTGGTGTGACCATGGCGAGGACAGGTTTGTCGCGGCCGTCGAGGCCGGGCCTGCTTGGACGACCCAGTTCCATCCCGAGAAGTCCGGCGCGGCCGGCGCGCGGCTCCTGCGCAACTGGCTGGCACTGGTCTCCCGAGGGAAGGATGCGCATGGAGGATGACCTGATTCTGTTCCCGGCGATCGACCTGATGGCAGGCCAGGCGGTGCAGTTGGTGCAGGGCGACGCAGGGACGGCCCGGCGCTTCGGCGACCCGCTGGCGGTTGCGGCGCGCTTTGCGGCGGCCGGGGCGGCGTGGCTGCACGTCGTGGACTTGGACGCCGCCTTTGGGCACGGCGACAACGCCGCGATGGCGGCGCGCCTCGTGGCGGAGTCGGGCCTGCGCGTCGACCTCAGCGGCGGTCTGCGCGACGACGCCGCGCTGGAGCGGGCACTCGCGTGCGGGGCCGCCCGGGTCAGCCTCGGCACCGCCGCGATCGAACGGCCCGACTGGTGTGCCCGCGTACTCGCCGAGCACGCCGACCAGGTGGCGATCAGTCTCGACGTGAGGAACGGGCGCCTGGCCGGACGCGGCTGGACGACGCAGGGCGACGAGGCGATCGCGGCCGTGATGAGGCTGTCGGAGGCCGGGTGCCGGCGGTTCATCGTCACCGATGTCGGCTCGGATGGCACGCTGGGCGGGCCCAACCTGGCACTGCTGGCGGACGTCTGCGCCCACACGGACGCCCGTGTCGTCGCCAGCGGCGGCATCACCAGCGTGGCCGACATCGCCGCCCTGCGGACGATGGTGCCCCAGGGCGTCGAGGGCGCCATCATCGGCACCGCCCTGTACGTCGGGGCGATCGACCTGGCCGAGGCGCTCGTCGTGGCCCGCGGCGGACCGGCTCCCTCTGATGCCGCCAGGTGCTAACCACCATTGACAAGGAGCATTGGCGCGGATGGTCGGGCCTTTGGCAGGATGGACCCCGAGGAGGTCGGATGGACGAGGCGGCGGAGCGGGGCGCTGATGCGATCGTGGAGGGGACACTCCGGTGGTCGTTCCTCGCGCCCGACGACCTGGAGGAGCTGGCCGCGCTGCGCGAGGCGATCGACTACTTCGAGGACCCGGTCGACCACCGGGACCAGGACGCCATCGTCTCGGACTACCAGCGCGACATTGCCCTGGACGGCTACCTGGCGACGGTCGGGCGCGACCGGGGCGGCTCGATCGTGGCGTACGCCTGGATCCACCCGTCGGTGTCACCGGGCCTCAACGGGCACCTGTGGCTGGACATGGGCGTTCACCCGGCGGCGCGTCACCGGGCCATAGGACGCCGGCTGATCACGTGGTGCATCACCCGGGCGGAGGAATGGCAGGCGCGCCGGGATCCCGACGCACCGCCGCTGTGGTTGGGTTACCTCGTCGACGAGAAGTTCGGCGGCCTGCGCGCCGCCCTGGCCGAGCAGGGTTTCACGCCGCAGCGGTGGCTGTTCGACGCGCACCGGGCCTTCGACGACGAGCCGCTGCCGCTCGCCCCGGACGTGGCGGGTGTGCGGCTGGAGCGCTACCGGGCCGACCTGTCCGAGCCGGTGCGACTCGCCCACAACTCGGTGTTCGGGGTGCTGCCCGGCGCGCAGCCGTACACGCGTCCCGAATGGGAGTGGGCGCTCGGCGAGACGCACCTGCACCCCGAGTGGTCCTGGGTGGCCCGGGAGGAGGGCGGCCTGGTCGTCGGGTACGCCCTGAACACCGTGTATCCGGACGACGACGGCAACACCGCCTCGGAGGGCTGGACCGCCCTGTTCGGCGTCCGTCGCCCGTGGCGCCGCCAGGGCATCGGCACCGCCCTCATCGGCGCTTCGATGGGGTCGTTCCACGCGGCGGGACTTGACGGTGCGGGTCTCGGCATCGACACCGAGAATCCGCGCGCGGCGGAACGCCTCATGGAGCACTTCGGCTTCGCCGCGGACGACCGGGTGGTGCTGTATGCCCGCGGGGCGACCAGCTAGGATAGTGGCCGGACAGGCGCGGTGGGCCCGGCAGCGAGGGAAGCGAGAGGTCATCTGATGAGCGGTCACTCCAAGTGGGCCACAACCAAACACAAGAAGGCGGCGATCGACGCCAAGCGCGGCAAGTTGTTCGCGAAGCTGATCAAGAACATCGAGGTTGCGGCCCGCATGGGCGGCGGCGATCCCAGCGGCAACCCGACGCTGTACGACGCGATCCAGAAGGCGAAGAAGAACTCGGTCCCGGCCGACAACATCGACCGCGCCGTGAAGCGGGGCTCCGGTGCCGAGGGCGGCGGCGCGTCGTACGACACGATCATGTACGAGGCGTACGGGCCGTCGAGCGTCGCGATCCTCATCGAATGCCTGACCGACAACCGCAACCGGGCGTTCGCGGACGTGCGCATCGCGGTCACCCGGAACGGGGCGACGCTCGCCGACGGCGGCTCCGTGCAGCGCCTGTTCACCCGCAAGGGCGTGATCGAGGTGGCCAAGAAGCAGGACGGTCGCACGCTCACCGAGGACGACCTGCTGGAGGCCACGATGGAGGCCATGCCGGAGGAGATCAATGACGCCGGCGAGGGCTTCACCCTGCTCACCGATGCGTCGGACCTCGTCGAGGTTCGCAAGGCGATCCAGGCGGCGGGCTACGACTATGAGTCCGCCGACGTGGCATTCGTCGCCAGCTTCGACCAGGCGATCGACACCGTGGAGGCCGCGCAGAAACTCGAGCGCATCGTCGACGCACTGGAGGACCTTGACGACGTGCAGAACGTCTACACCAACGCGCAGTACAGCCCCGAGGTCGAGGCGGCCCTCGCCGACGAGGACTGAGTCGCCGGGCATCGCCGGACGAATCGGCGCGCCTGACGGCCCGGGGAGGCGTGACCCGGTATCATCCGAACGTCTGTTCGGACATGTTCGGTGCGGCGTGCGGTCGCGTGAGGGGCAAGGAGACGCCATGCGGGTGCTCGGGGTCGATCCCGGCCTGACCAGGTGCGGCCTGGGCGTCGTCGAACAGTCGGCGGGGCGTGCGCCGGTGCTCGTGGCCGCGGGAGTCGTCCGGACGCCGGCGGATCTGGACCCGGCGCGGCGCCTACTCGCGATCGAGGACGGCGTGCGCGAGTGGGTCACGACGTACCGGCCCGATGCGATGGCCGTCGAGCGGGTTTTCGCCCAGCAGAACCGTCATTCCGTGACGGGGACGGCGCAGGCCGCCGGCGTGGCGATGCTGGTTGCGGCCCGTGCGGCGATACCGGTCGCCACGCACACCCCGACGGAGGTCAAGGCGGCGATCACCGGCGCCGGACAGGCCGGCAAGGCCCAGGTCGGCGCGATGGTGGCACGCGTGCTCCGCCTGGAGGCGGCGCCGAAACCGGCCGACGCGGCCGACGCGGTGGCTTTGGCGCTGTGCCACCTGTGGCGCGGCGGCACGGTGAACCGCTATGCGGCCCTCGTTGCGCAGGCGGCACGGAATCCGCGCCCGCGTGTGATCCGGCCGGCCGTGCCGGTGCGTGTCCCGGCCCGGACGGGGGTGCCGGCATGATCGCGAGTTTGTCCGGCGCGGTGGCGGCCGTGGATCCCGCCGGCCTGGTGGTGGTGGTGTCGGGTGTGGGCTTCCGGGTGCTCCTTCCGCCGGGGGCGGCGACCGGGTGGCATGTCGGCGAGGAGGCGACGCTTCACACGTCCCTGGTCGTGCGGGAGGACGCTTTGACGTTGTACGGTTTCGCGAGCCCCGCCGACCGTGACTGTTTCGAGCTGGTGCAGCAGGCGTCCGGAATCGGGCCGCGCATCGGCCTGGCCGTCGTCGCGGTGCTCGGGCCGTCCGGTCTCGCCCAGGCCGTGCGCACCGAGAATCTGACCGCGCTCACGAAGGTGCCCGGCATCGGGCGCAAGGGCGCGCAGAAGCTGGTCATCGAGTTGAAGGACAAGGTGCTGGACCTGGGGTTCGCCCCGCCCGGGCCGGCCGGGACGGCGCACCCGGCCCCCACCGGTTGGCGCGAGGCGGTCGCCAGCGGCCTGCAGGGCCTCGGTTGGACGGCGAAGGACGCCGAGGCGGCGTGTGCGGCCGTGGAGGAGCAGGTCGAGTCCGACCCGGGCATGCCGGTGTCGGCGATCATGCGGGCGGCGCTGGCGAGCCTGGCGCGGGCCTGACGGAAGGATGGGCATCGTGGTCGAGGATTCGCCGCTGGACCCGTGGCCGGCTCCGGGGGAGCAGGCGGCCGAGGCCGCGCTGCGGCCCACCAGCCTGGCCGAGTTCGCGGGCCAGCCGCGGGTCAGCGACCAGTTGGGGCTCGTCCTGGCCGCCGCGAAACACCGCGGGACCGTGCCCGATCACGTGCTCCTATCCGGCCCGCCGGGGCTGGGCAAGACGACGTTGGCGATGATCATCGCCGCCGAAATGGGCGCCCCGCTGCACATCACATCGGGACCGGCGATCCAGCACGCGGGCGATCTCGCCGCGATCCTGTCGGGTCTGGTGGCCGGGGAGGTCCTGTTCCTCGACGAGATCCACCGGATGTCCCGTCCGGCCGAGGAGATGCTGTACCTGGCGATGGAGGATTTCCGGGTCGACGTGATCGTCGGCAAGGGCGTCGGGGCGACGGCCATCCCGATCGACATCCCGGCGTTCACCCTGGTCGGCGCCAC
>WQUE01000106.1 GCA_009785885.1 Actinomycetes bacterium | reverse complement strand
TCGTTCGAGTTCAGCCAGAACTACCTCCACTTCTGGGACAAGCTGGAGAAGGCCAACTGGTTCCTCACCGCGATGATCGACCTGGCCGATCGCGACATCGACGAGCGCACGGTCCACGAGTTGCTGCGCGACCCGACGAACGACGGCGGCCAGTGGGACATGTTCGTGTCGCTGGTGCTGAAGCACGGCCTGCTGCCGAAGTACGCGATGCCCGAGACCGAGTCGTCCTCCAACACCCGGTCGATGAACGCCTCGCTCGCGGCCCTGCTGCGCCGGGGCGCCCGCGACGTGCGCGCGGCCGTCGCGAACGGTGACGACGTCGACGCGGTGCGCCGCAACCTGATGAAGCAGGTGTACCGCGTGCTGGCGATCCACCTGGGCACCCCGCCGGCGTCGTTCATCTGGCAGTGGCGCGACAAGGACAAGAACTTCCACCGTGAGGGCGAAATGACGCCTCAGGAGTTCGCGGCGAAGGTCGTCGACATCGACCTGGCGCAGTACGTGTGCCTCGTCAACGACCCGCGCCCGACCTCGCCGTACGGTGCCGTGTTCACCGTCGACCGCCTCGGCAACGTCGTCGGCGGACGCCCGGTGACCTACCTCAATGCGCCCGCCGAGATGCTTCGCGAGCTGGCCTCCAAGCGCATCGTGGACGGCCAGCCCGTGTGGTTCGGGTGCGACTGCGGCCAGCAGTTCGACCGCACGCTCGGCTACTGGGACGAGAAGCTCCACGACTTCGACGCGTTCTACGGCGTGTCCCTGTCGATGAACAAGTCGGACCGGATGACGTTCGGCGAGGAGGCCATGAACCACGCGATGCTGTTCACCGGGGTCGACCTGATGGACGACGGCACCGCGCGCCGCTTCCGCGTCGAGAACTCGTGGGGCCCCGACATCGCCGACAAGGGCTTCGACACGATGAACGCGAACTGGTTCTGCGAGCACGTGTTCGAGGTGGCGGTCCCGCTGTCGGATCTGTCCGACGAGTGGCGCGCCAAGCTGGACGGCGCGACGCCGATCGTCCTGCCGCTGTGGGATCCGATGGGTTCGCTGGCCGACTGAGGCCTCAGCCGGCCGCGTTCAGCGCGTCGCGCACGGCGGTGCTCGGCTGCAGGTCGGGGGTCTGCCGCCGCGTGAGGACGTCCCAGACGAGCTTCATGTCGCCGGCCAGTTCGCGGACCCGGTAGCGGTACCACTTCGCGTCGTGCGCGATCGTGTCGTCGCCGGCGCCGATGGCGTCCACCCCGAGCATGCGGCACGCCGCCACCGCGCGGGGCACGTGGTAGGCCTGCGACACGACGGTGAGCGAGCGCACGCCGAACACGTCCCGGGCACGCTGGCACGACGAGTAGGTGTCGAACCCCGCGTAGTCCGGCACGATCCTCTCCGCAGGCACGCCGTCGGCGATCAGGGCCGCGCGCATCGCGTCCGGCTCGTTGTACCCGACGTCCCGGGTGCCCGACACGATGATGACTTTCACCTTGCCGGCCCGGTACAGATCGGCGGCGACGTTGAGCCGCCCCTGGAGGTACGGCGAGGGCCCGTTGCGCCAAACCGCGGCGCCCAACACGAGGGCGACGTCCCGGGCGGGGACGTCGGCGGCACCGATGAACGTCCGGCGCACGGAGGCCCCCTGGACGACAAGCCACGGGCCCCCGACGAGCACCAGCGCCAGGCCGAGGACGACAACCAGCGTCCGGCGGACTCTCGCACGCACGATCGGTGTCACCCGGCCAGCCTACCGGTGGTGGCTGAACCATGCGTGCGCGAGCAACACCCGGGGTGGACGCGGTGGAATATCCTGGCGCCGTCCGATACCCTTGGGGAACCATGGCTGAAGAGTTCGAGAACCCGGGCGGCCCAACTGGAAGCCCCACCCCTGATCCCACACGTCCGGCGGGGCTCCCGGGCGCGGGCAACGCCCCCGGCGCCTCACCGAACGAGTCGCTCGTGACCACGGCTCGCGGCGCCGACTCATGGCTGACACCCGAGTTTCTCGCGGCGATCGACAAGCCCCGCACGCCGGGCATGCCGGCGGCAGCGGCGGGCCCCGTGAAACCCCCGGCGACCCCGGCGACCGCGGGATTCACATCGCGTCCCCTCACCCCACGCCCCAGCGTGGTGGCTCCGACGCCACCGCCCGCCGGCCCCGACCACAAGCCGATGACCCGGGGCGACATCGACGCGCTCCTCGCCAAGTGGATCACGCCCCCGTCGACACCGGCCGCACCCGCGGCACCGGCTGCACCGGCCCCCGCCGCACCGAGCGCCCCGTCCAAGCCCCCGGCACTGCCCCCCATCACCCGGCCCATGCCGGTCGCGCCGACGGCACCCGTGGCACCGGCCAAGCCGAGTGTTCCCGCGATCTCCGACCTGGACCAGTTCCTGTCGCTGTCGAGCGGGTACGAGACGCCGGAGGAGATCACGGCCGTCTCCCCCGTCGAGCCGCTCGAGTTCACCGTCGAGGAACCCGTTGCGCTGATCACGCCGGGCCTCGCCGCGCCCGCCGAGGTGCAGGCCCCGTTCGGGACCGATCTGGCCATCGAGGCCCCCGCACCGGCCGCACCGACCGAAGACGTGATCGACCTGGACGTCGCCGAACCGGCCGGCGCCGAAGCGCGCGCGGCGGAGAAGGCCCGGGCCGAGGAGGCACGCCTGGCGGCAGCCGCCGACAAGGAGGCCGCGAAGGCGGCCGACAAGGCGAAGGCCGAGGAGGCACGCCTGGCGGCAGCCGCCGACAAGGAGGCCGCCCGGGCCAAGGCCGCGGAGGAACGCGCCGCCGCCGCCGCTTCGAAGGAGGCCGCCCGGGCCAAGGCCGCCGAGGAACGCGCCGCCGCCGCCGCCGAACGGCAGGCCGCGAAGGCCAAGGCCGCCGAGGAACGCGCCGCCGCCAAGGCGACAGCCGTCGCCCCGGCCGAGCCGGCCGAAGGCCTCCCCTTCACCCACAGCGTGGGACGCACGATCGCCAGCGCGGTGCTGCCCGGGACCGGTCTGCTGGGCCGCCGCTCCCTGACGAGCATGGTCATCGGCCTGGCCGCCCTCGTGGTGATCGGCGGCAGCGTCATCGCCGCGCTGATCGGCGTGTCGTCGTCGTCCCGGTTGCTGTCCGCGTTCATCCACCCGGGCACGATGCGCTTCCTCGGCGTCGCCGCCATCGTGCTCGCGCTGGCCTGGGTTGCGGTGATCGCCTACACCTTCCTCACCACGCATCCGCGCCCCCTGACGAAGAACCAGCGTGTCGGCGGGGGCGTCCTCGTCGCCGTCCTGTCGCTGCTCGTCGTCATCCCCATGGCGACGGGGGCAGGCTACGCCTTCACCGCGGCGGGTTTCGTCTCGAACGTGTTCGCGACATCGAACCGCAGCACCACCGTCCCGACGACGGACGCGCTGAACCAGCGTTTCGCCGACGGCGGTCGCGTGAACCTCCTGCTGATCGGCGCGACGCCGGTCGCGGACGGCAACGGCGCGATCACGACCGACACCCTGATCGTGGCGTCGATCGACATCAAGACCGGCACCACGGTGCTGATCCAGATGCCGAGCAACGTGGCGCGCATGCCGTTCCCCCCGAACTCCGGGCTCGCGAACGCCTACCAGCAGGGGTTCTACGACGGCACGAACCCGCGCAACGCCAACTACTTCGTCAGCGCCATCTGGAGCCAGGTGCCCAAGGCCCACCCCGAGTTGTTCACGGACACCGACCAGCCGGGCGCCGACGCGCTCAAGCAGGCCGTCGGCACGGCGCTGGGGCTGACGATCGACTACTACGCGATGTTCGACGTGAGCGGCATCCAGAAGCTCGTCGACACCCTCGGCGGCGTCACCGTGAACGTGAACTTCCCGCTCGCGAAGACCGACGCGGTCGAGACGTGCGGCTCCGGGCCGTTCGTGAGCCAAGGCGCGAGCCAGAAGCTCGACGGCACCGACGCGTACTGGTACGCCCACAGCCAGTGCAACGATCCGAACGGCGACTACGGCCGCATGGACCGCCAGAAGTGCCTGGTCAACGCGCTCGCCACCCAGACCGGCACGGCGAAACTCGTCACGAAGTTCCCCGGGCTGGCGTCCGCGATGAAGGGCATGACCTCCACGGACATCCCGCGGGCCGCGCTCGGGCCGCTCACCAACCTGCTGAAGACGGTGAAGGCGGACGGCTCGGTGACGCGGCTGTCGTTCGTCCACGGCAAGAACGGGTTCAACTACACGAACCCGAACTTCGCGCTGATGAAGGTGCAAGTCACCGCCGCGATCCGGGACTCGGCCACGCCCTCGGCGACGACCGCGACCGACCCGAACGGCCTCGCCACGATCTGCGCATACAACCCGCAGTCCTAGCCCATTGCGGGGGACGGCCCCGTAGAATGCCGCCATGTCGATGAACGGCTGGTACCCGGATCCCAGCGGGACGCCGGGGCGCTTCCGCCACTGGGATGGCGCGGTCTGGTCGGAGGAGACGACGCTCGATCCCCGCCGCACGCCCGCCCCCGCACCGCGGCGCCCGCCGACGGATCGGCGAAACCGCGGATGGATCATCGCGCTGGTCGTCCTGGTGCTCATCACGGCGATCGTGATCGTGTGGGTGCTGCTGTCCAACCCCGGCGCCCGTTTCACCCCGGCCCAGGCGGACTCCAATTCGGCGACCCCGACCGCCCCCGGTTGGAACGAGACGGACACGCCCACCGAATCCCCGCCGCCGACCCTGCCGAGCGACGGCCCGATGGTGCCCTGTCCGACCACCCACGCCACCGCTCGCACGACCCAGGCGGCGGGCCGGACATCGTCCGGCGGTCTGAGCTTCGCGGACCCGGGCGGCAGCTGGGAGCGCTTCATGTCGTGGCAGTTCCCGTTCACCTACGACATGCACGGCCTGACCCTGACGATCACGGGCGGATGGTTCGCCGACCTGTCGGTGGCCCGGGTCGCGAAAGCCGACTGGGACGGCGGTCCCGCCGTGATCTCGACGCTCATCTCGCAGTGTGTGGCGACCTCGGACTTCTACCATTCGATCACCGGCGTGAGCGTGGACGCGAGCGCGTCGCTGACCGTGAGCGGCCGGCCCGCCTGGTGGGTCACATCGTCCGTCCGAGTCAGCGACCCGCCGGGCGTCCAGGGCGACCGGGTCGACGTCATCATCGTCGATCTAGGTGACGACAAGGACTATTACGGAGCGTTCCTGTCCGCGTGCACGATCGACCAGCGGTTGGGGCGCAACTCGTGCCCCGATGTCGACACGGCGATCGCCTCGCTCCGCGTCGGCTAGGCGACCGCGGCAGCGGCACTTGGTGCGTGGCCTCGGCCACACCCAGGCCGATGCAGACTTCGCTCCGGGCGGACGCGGGGCGCTACGCTTGACGACAACGGCCATTCCCCGACCGTGCCTCTCGAACAAAGGAGTGTGATGGGCGCGCCCAAGCAGTACAGCAACTACATCGACGGGAAGTTCGTTTCCGGTGGCGACTGGATCGACGTCGAGAATCCCTACACCAACCAGATCATCGGCCAAGCCGCCAAAGCAGGTGCTGACGAGGCCGATCGCGTCCTCGCGGCCGCCCGGGCCGCACAGCCCGCCTGGGCGAAGCTCGCCCCGGCGACCCGTGCCGAGTTCCTGAAGCAGTTCGCCCAGGTCATCCGCGACAACCGGGTGGAGCTGGCCGAGCTGCTGATGCACGAGCAAGCCAAGGTCGCCCCGCTCGCGCAGGTCGAGATCGACGTCACGGCGACGTACTTCGACTACTACGCCGGCTGGGCCCGCATCTACGAGGGCGAGATCATCAACTCCGACGACCCGCGCGAGAACATCTTCCTGTTCCAGAAGC
>WQUE01000105.1 GCA_009785885.1 Actinomycetes bacterium | reverse complement strand
CTCGGCATCCCGGCCGAACCGGACGCGGTCCACGAGATCGCGCGCCGTTCCCGGGGCACGCCGCGCATCGCGAACCGGCTGCTGCGCCGCGTCCGCGACTACGCCCAGATCCACGGCGACGGCCGCGTGACGTCGCCGCTTGCGCGCGACGCCCTGGAGCTGTACGAGGTGGACGAGCTGGGACTCGACCGCCTCGACAAGGCCGTTCTGGACGCCGTGTGCCGCAAGTTCGGCGGCGGCCCGGTCGGGCTGTCGACGTTGGCCATATCCGTGGGGGAGGAGGCGGAAACGGTCGCCGAGGTGGCCGAGCCGTTCCTCGTGCGCCTCGGTTACCTCATGCGCACCCCGCGGGGTCGTGTCGCCACGGCGGCCGCGTGGTCGCACCTCGGGTTGACGCCGCCCCCGGCGGTCGTCCCCGCCGGGTTGTTCGACTGAGCCGGTGGCGGGTGCGCGGCGCCGGACCCACCGAGGAAAGCCCGACTAGGGAGTCGGGGGCCGACCCGGTACACTCGTCTGGTGCGCCTGACGACGGGCGCCGCGTTCATGCGGGGGATTGACTCATGGGGTGGGAATACCTGTTTCTCGGCGCGATCTTCGTCGCCTTCATCTATTTCATGATGATCCGGCCCCAGAAGAAACGCACGGATGAGCAGAAGGCGATGATGGCGAACCTCGGGCCGGGTGCCCGTGTGCTGTTGTCAAGCGGCATCATCGGCACTATCCAGGCGATGGGCGACGCCCAGGTCGTCGTCGAGTTGGCCCCCGGCACCGACGTGACCGTGCTCAAGCAGGTGATCGTGAAGGTCATGAAGCCGGAGGACGAGGAGTTCGAGTACGCCGAGGCCGCCCAACCGGGCATCGCGGACACACCCTACGGGACGGCCGCCGTGCCCGGCGGCGTTCTTCCGGACGACCTCGGCGACGGCACCGACAACCCCGCGCTGTGGCGCGGCGATGCGATGTCCTCCGACGTGCCGGATGATCCGACGGCAACGATCGCCCCCGACGAGCCCACCGTGGCGAAGAACTGAGGATGAAGCGACAGTGGCAAGGAACTCAGCACAGAACTTCGCGCCGTTGCGCAAACTGATCGCCTTCGCGGTCGTCATCGTGCTCCTGTACGGACTCATGGCGGTCACGCGGTCCTGGGCGCCGCAGTTGGGTCTCGACCTGCGCGGCGGCACGACCGTGACGTTGACAGCCCGGACGACCGACGTCACGGCCAATGCACCCAACGGCCCGCTCACGACCGACACGAATCCTCCGTCGCCATCCCCGACGCCCGGCGCGACCGACACAGCCACCCCGAGCGGTTCGGCGACGCCGACAACCAGCCCGAACCCCACCGACACGGCCGGTGCGACGCCGACCATCAGTGGCGCCCCGTCCGTGGAACCGGGTGACACCGCCACGCCCGGCGCGACGACCCCGGGCCCGAACGGTGGCGGCAAGAGCAACTGGACGATGGCGGATGCGATGCAGCAGGCCCAGCAGATCATCCAGGAGCGTGTGGACTCCATGGGTGTCGGCGAGGCCCAGGTCACCATCCAGAACAACAACCAGATCCAGGTCGCCGCGCCGAACGTCGCCGGCGACCAGTTGGTGAGCCTCGTCGGCCGGACGGCCCAGCTGGGCTTCCGCAACGTGTACGCGATCGACGCGGCGGCCCAGCCCGCACCGGCGACACCGACCACCACCCCCACCGAGTCGCCGACGCCGTCGTCCTCGTCCAGCCCGACGCCCGCGGCCAGCAGCGCGAAGCAGCGTCCGGTCCCGGCGCTGCCGACGGCCCCGCCGGCGCCGCGCCCCAGTTCGCCCACGACCGACCCGAACGCCCAGGGCCTGCTGTACACGCTGATGAACTGGCAGCCGTCCGCCAAGGATCAGACCGACTTCGGCACGTGGCAATGCGGACAACCGTTCCCGGACGTGTGGGACCAGCCGTTGTTCGCGTGCAGCACGGACGGCAACAACGCCGACGGCAGCCCGAAGTACGTGGCCAAGTACCTGCTCGGCCCCGTGATCATCTCCGGCCAGCATGTGAACAACGCGCAGGCCGGCATCCCGCAGGGCCAGCTGGCCTGGGAGGTCGACCTGACGTTCGACGCGGTCGGCACCGCCCAGTTCGCGGCGGCGACCACGCACCTGTACAACAACTACCTGTCCAGCAGCGGAGCCTCCAATCCGACCAACCAGTTCGCGATCGTGCTCGACGGCCAGGTGATCTCGGCGCCCGGCGTCTCCGAGGGTGCGATCA
The DNA here is from genome assembly GCA_009785885.1 of Actinomycetes bacterium. Lineage (GTDB taxonomy): Bacteria > Actinomycetota > Actinomycetes > Propionibacteriales > Propionibacteriaceae > WRGV01. The sequence goes on along the minus strand of WQUE01000105.1, from coordinate 3,584 downwards.
CGACGGGCAGCGCGAAGATCTCCGGTGGCGGCATCAACCAGGACTCGGCCCAGAACCTGGCCCGCGTGCTGCGCTACGGCGCCCTGCCCCTGACGTTCGACGTCGGCAACGTCGACACGGTGTCCCCGACGCTCGGCGGCGAGCAGCTGCGCGCCGGCATCATCGCGGGCGTCATCGGCTTGATCCTGGTGCTCGTCTATTCGGCGATCTACTATCGGGCCCTGTCGGTGATCGTCCTCGGGTCGCTGGCCAGCGCGGCGTTGATCACCTACGCGGTGGTGGTGATCCTGGGGCAGACCATCAGCTTCGCCCTGAGCTTGCCCGGCATCGCCGGTGTGATCATGGCGATCGGCGTGACCGCGGACTCGTTCATCATCTACTTCGAGCGAATACGTGACGAGATACGCGAGGGCTACTCGCTGCAGCATTCGGTGGAGAGCGGCTGGGTGAAAGCCCGCGGCACGATCGTGATCGCCGACGCGGTCCAGTTGCTCAGCGCGATCGTGCTGTTCATCTTGTCGGTCGCCACGGTGAAGGGCTTCGCGTTCACGCTGTTCGTGACCACCGCGATCGACCTGTTCATCGTGTTCTTCTTCAGCAAGCCGCTGATGTCCCTGCTGGCCCGCACAGCGTTCTACTCCAGCGGGCACCCCATGAGCGGCTTCGATCCCGCCCACCTCGGCGTGAGCCCCGAGGCGTTGCGCGGTCGCCGCACCGTCCGTGCGGTCCGGGCCGCCACGGCATCGAAGGAGGCCTGAGCCATGAGCCAGCAATCCACCTCACCGGACGACGTCCTGACGGGCGACCTGAACGTCGAACAGCTCGACGCCGGGTCGACGTCCCGGGCGCGCAAGGCCGACCACATGAGTTTCGCCCACCGGCTGTACGTGTCGGATTTCGACATCGACTTCATCGGCAAGCGGGCCATCTGGTTCGCGATCTCCGGCGTCCTGCTCGTGGCGTGCGTCGTCGGCCTGTTCTGGCGGGGTCTCAACCTCGGCATCGAGTTCAAGGGCGGCACGCAGTTCAAGGTCGAGGTCGCCTCGATCACCCAGGGAACCATCGGCGACTATCAGCAGGTGGTCACCGACACCGGCCTGCCCGACATGAACGCGACGACCATCACGACGATGACCAACACGTCCACGGTCGTCGTCGAGGTGCGCACCTTGACGACCGACGAGACGACGACGCTGCGCGACGCGCTCGCGGCGAAGGCGGGGACGACCCCGGAGAAGGTCGGCTACACGCTCGTCGGGCCGTCCTGGGGTAGTCAGGTGACGCAGAAGGGCATCCAGGCGCTCGTCATCTTCTTGGTGCTCGTCGCGTTGCTCATCGGGTTGTACTTCCGAAACTGGAAGATGTCGGCGGCGGCGATGATCGGGCTGATCCACGACCTCATCGTCACGGTCGGCATCTATGCCCTCGTCGGCTTCGCGGTCACCCCGGCGACGATCACGGGCGTGCTCACGATCCTCGGCTATTCGCTGTACGACAACGTGGTGGTGTTCGACAAGGTCCGCGAGAACACGACCGACCTCACCCGGAGCGACCAGACCTACACGCAGGCGGCGGACAAGGCCGTGAACCAGGTGTTCGTGCGGTCGATCAACACGACGATCATCGCCGTGCTGCCGGTCGCGGCGATCCTGTTCGCCGGCGTGACGTACCTCGGCGGGCAGGGCCCGCTGCCCGACCTCGGTCTGGCCATGCTCGTCGGGATCATCACCGGCGCCTGGTCGTCGATCTTCATCGCCACGCCGATCCTGGCGATCCTCAAGGAGGCCGAGCCCGGCATGCGGGCACACCGCGAGGCGCTCGCGAAGCGGGCTGCCCGCAGCGCGGCCCGGATCTCGGCCACGGTCGTTCCGGCCGAGGCGCCGGTGACGCTCGCCAGCCCGGTGATCCCCGTCACGTCCGCCCCGGTGCCTGTGCGCACCACGGATGAGGTGGCGGCAGGCCGGCCGCAGCCCGTGCGGCAGTCGCGCAGCCAGCGAAAGAAGTGACGATGACCGACGCGGGGGCGAAGATCGCCCGCCTGATCCGCAACGTGCCCGATTTCCCCAAGCCGGGCATCCAGTTCAAGGACATCACACCGCTGCTCGGCTCACCGGCCGGTTTCAAGGTGGCGCTGTCGGCGATGATGGACGGCATGCCGGAGGGCATCGATGTCGTGGCCGGCATCGAGTCGCGCGGTTTCCTGTTCGGTACGCCGATCGCGATGGCGCTCGGGTGCGGTTTCGTGCCCGTGCGCAAGCCTGGCAAGCTGCCGTCGGCCGTGTACGAGGAGACGTTCGACCTGGAGTACGGCACCAGCACGCTGGCGATCCACGTCGACGCGCTGAAGCCGGGCCAGCGGGTGCTCGTGGTCGACGACCTGCTGGCCAGCGGCGGCACGATCGTGGCGGCCGCCGACCTGATCCGGCGCGCCGGTGCCATCCCCTATCACGTGTCGGTGCTGATCGAACTGGCTGAACTCCCGGGCCGGGCGTTCCTCGCCGAGCACGGCCTGACCAGCGTCACCTCCGTGCTGTCCTGCTGAGCCGCCGTCAAGCCTGTCGCACCGTCTGGTCGCCGGCGTCCAGGGACAGGATCCGGCGGTGGCCGGCGGCCGTCACCGCGTACGTGCCGCGGAAACCCGTGAGGCGGAGGCGTCCCTCGCCGTCGGTGCGTCCCTCGGCCGGCCCGACCCACCATTGCCCCTTGATCAGCCGCTGCAGGACGTCGTGGGACGGCTTGCGTGAACCGTCGGCGCGGAGCAGCCCGCTGGGGGCGCCGAGCCAGGCGTGGGCGTCGGACAGGCCCCAGTAGACGATCGCGGCGACTGCCGGGTGGGCGACTAGCGTGCGGTAGTGCAGGCTGATCTCCTCGGCCTGGCGGGCCTCGCCATCCGGGGTGGAGGGCCAGACGTCGACCTGGTAGTCGTTCAGGTCGACGATGTCCGGGGGCATCAGGTGCCCCGACACGAGGGACGTCTCGGTGAAGTGCAGCGGCAGGCCGAAACGGGCGAAGCGGTCGGCGATCGCCCAGAGCGCCTCGGCGCCGCGGAAGCCCTGGTGCATGTGGGTCTGGAGGCCGACCGCGTCCAGACGGATGCCGGCGTCCAGCACGTCCCCGATGAGCTGCTCATAGTCGGGGCCGAGGTCGAAGTCGTTCAGGAGCAGCGTGGCGCGTGGGTTGGCAGCCCGGGCCTCCTCGACCGCGAGTCGCACCATCGCGATGCGGCCCCGCTCGCGGGCCAGCCGGGTGACGCCGTTGTCCTCGGCGGAGAACATCGGCATGATGACGGCCTCGTTGATCGCATCCCAGCAGTCGATCACGCCCGCGAAGTCGGTCACGTCACGCCGGATGCGGTCCCGGAGGGCCTGCTCCACCTGGACGGCCGGCAGCGCGTTCAGCCAGGCGGGGGTGGCCGTGTGCCACACGAGCGGGTGGCCCTTCACGTGCACGCCCCGTTCGGCGAACCAGGTGGCGGCGGCGTGCAGCCGGGCGGTGTCGGGCCGGCCGCGCACCGACTCGAAGCGGCCAAGGTAGAACGGCAGCGTCGTGGCGTTGAACAACCGCAGGTAGTCGTCGGCGCGGGC
>WQUE01000104.1 GCA_009785885.1 Actinomycetes bacterium | reverse complement strand
GGCAGTTCCTCGACACGCGGCGCTCCCACATCGTGGTCGTGACAGATGTCGACCCCGCGTCCTACGGCGACGACGACGAGTTCGAGACGGCGATCTCGTGCGGTGCGTCCATCGTGACGCGTGCGCTGCTGGAGGAGATGGATCTGTCCGTCGTGTGCGGCTCCGTCCGGGTCGCCCGTCCAGCCGCGCATCTGGCGCTGGATACGTTCTCCCGCGCGCAACTCGAGCCCGTCTCCGTCGGCACGGCCGTCGCGCGGATGGGCGACATCATGGGCGACCTGTCACTCGCGGTCCTCGTGACCGGCCAGGGCGTGCCCTTCGACCAGCTGCGCTGGGCGCGGACGATGCTTCCCCCGCAGGTGCGCCTCGTGGTGGTCCGCGTGGTCACGGGTGCGCCGATCCTGCTGCGGGAGACCGGTAACTTCGTGGAGGTGCGCGTTGGTGCCCTGGACGACCTGCCGCGGGCGTTGCGGGGCGGGGTGATCGCGTGAGGCCCGTCGATCCGCACGTGTCCCGGACCGCCACCCGCCGACCGGCGGTCAAGCGGGAGTGGCGCCTGCGGCCGACGGCGCCGGATGTCATCGACGCCGCCGTGCTGTGCGGCCTGTGCCTGGTCGGGCTCGTGGGTTTCTCGACGACGTTTCAGTCGATGTGGTTCCTGGCGGTCGCGGCCATCGGGCTGGGTCTGGGCGTCGTGTCCGCCCATCTTGTGTCGGGGCTGCGCTGGCCGTGGTGGGTCGGCCTCTGCGTGGCCGCCGTCTGGTACGTCGTGGCCGGCGGCGCCGTCGCGTTGCGGCGCGACATCATCGCGGGCGTGTGGCCGTCGCGGCTGACCGTGACCGACCTCGCCGATCTGGCGATCCACGGCTGGAAGCATCTGTTGACCACCGTGCCGCCGGTCGCGGCCGACTCGGAGTACCTCGTCCTGCCCTGGCTGCTGGCCCTCCTCGTCGGAGTGATCGGTTACGCGGTCGCGCGGGCCACGCCGTCGCCGTCGCTCGTGCTCATCGCCCCCGTGGTGCTGTTCGGCCTCGTCATCCTCCTCAGTCGTCCCACACCCGGGTACGCGCTCGCGCAGGGACTCGGCGGGGCCGTGCTCGCGGCCGGCTGGGCCGTCCTGCGGGCGCACCGGCGGCGAACGCTCATCGGCACAGGTGCGATCCGGGCATCACGGGTCCTCACAGGGGCCGTCTTGGCGATCGCTGCCGGACTGGCGGGCGTCGTCGTCGGCCCGGTGCTGCCGGGCACGGTCGGGGTGCCGCGCGTCGTGCTGCGGAACTACGTCCAGCCGCCGATCGACGTCTCCGAGTACCCCAGCCCGCTGCCGGGCTTCGTGAAGTTCGCCTCGGCCGCCCGCGACGAGTACTTCGACACCACGCTGCTGACGACGACCGGGCTGGACACGGGGGCGATGCTGCGGATCGCCGTGCTCGACTCGTACAACGGGCTGGGATGGAGCGCCTCCGGCACGTCGGTCCTCGGCAGCGGCTTCAAGCGGGTCGGTGCCGTGCTGCCCACGGAGGCGACCGGTCCGGTCACCTCGATGAGCCTCACCGTCACCGATGTCTACGCGGGGCTGATCGAACTGAACCCGTGGATTCCCGCGGTCGGTCCCAGCACCACGGTGACCTTCGAGGGCGAGCATGCGAAGGCTCACCTGGACAACCTGGCCTACGACGCCGACAAGGGACAGGCGCTCGTGACCGACCTGCTGCAGGGCGGGGATACCGTGAAGCTCACCAGCGTGCCGGTGCCCTGGATGACTGGGGACGACACGCCGACGCCGGGCGGTGTCGTCGTCGTGCCGAGTACCGTCTCCGACTTCGCCGGCAGCGCGATCGACACGCTGGCGGCGAGCGGCCAGACCCCGTGGGAGCACCTGATGAGCCTGGGCCGCGCGTTCCGCGACGGCTTCTGGAGCGACGGTACGAGGCAGGGCGAGGGATACTACCTTCCCGGCAACGGACAGGGCCGCCTCACGTACTTCTTCGCCGGCCAGCAACTCATCGGCTCTGACGAGCAGTACGCCGCCGCGTTCGCACTCGCGGCCAACCGGTTGGGTTTCCCTGCGCGGGTCGTGTTCGGCGCCCGGGTGGAGGACGACGGATCGGTCAAGGGGAAGGACGTCCTGCCGTGGGTGGAGGTCGACACCAGCGCGGGCTGGCTCGCCGTTCCCACCGAGCTGTACATCCCGGACCGCGACCGCAGTCCCGAGGAGCAGCCACCCGACCGTCAGACCACCGACCACGCCCTGACCGTGCCGCCGCCACGGCCGACCGAACCGCCGGGGGCGCTGAACGATCTGACGACGCGGGCCACCGCGGGGCGCGGCCATCGCACCGCCGAGCAGGGGAACGCCACCGGTGCCGGGCCGTGGGTCGCCCGCGCCATGTACGCGGGTGGGGCCGTGGGTGGGCTCGTCGCGATCCTGGCGTTGCTTGCGGGCGTGAAGGCGGTTCGCACCGTCCGGCGCCGTACCCGGGGAAGCCCCGCCCAGCAGATCGCCGGCGGCTGGCAGGATGTGATGGACCGGGTCCGCGATCTCGGCTACCCCAGCGTCAGCGACCGGCTGACCCGGCGGGAGCAGGCCGGCCTGCTCGCCCTGGCGCCCACGATCGCGTTGGCCTCGGGCGCCGATCGCGTGATGTTCTCCGCGTCCACGCCTGACGCGGAGGCGGTCCGGGCGTTCTGGGACTCCGCGGAGGCCTCCAAGCGGGCCCTCATGCGGCAACGCGGATGGCTGCGCCGGTTCCTGGCCCGGGTGAGCCCGCGTTCGCTGGCACACGCCAATCTGCGCACGGCTCTCGGTGCGGCCCCCGCGGCGGCGCCCGTGAAGTCCGCGCCGGCCGGGCGTACGATGCGTGGGACACAGCCGGTGACGGCCGTGCCGGCCGCGGAACGCCCCACACCGGCACCCATCGGGGCGACGATGGCGACGGTGCCACGCATCAACAAGGTTGTCAGCGACCCCCAGGCGGACAGCCGGTAGGGGATTCATGAAGATCAAGCTGTCGCTACGCCGGCCGGGTGGGGACGAGGTGGACCTCGTCGTCACCTGTGACGCCCGGGTGACCATCGGCGAGCTGGCGGGGCGGCTGGCCGCGTCCGACCCCGCCGTCACGGGCCGGACGCCGGCGCCGGCGGACGTGACCTTGTCACTGCCGGATCGCGGCAACCGGCACCTGCGGGAGGACCTGGCGGTGGCCGAGGCGGGCCTCCGGTCGGGGCAGACGGTGGCGATCGTCCCCGCCGGCCGCGGTGGCGAGGTGGGCGTCACCTCGGCGGCGGCGGTGCTCTCCGTGGTGGCGGGGCCTGACATGGGGCAGGATTTCCCGCTGGCGAGCGGGGCCAACACCGTGGGGCGGGGGCACGACGCCCAGGTGCGACTGTCCGATCCGATGGTGTCCCGCAGCCACGTGCGGATCAACGTGGGCGATGCGGCCGAACTGGTCGACCTCGGGTCGGCCAACGGGACGATGGTTTCCGGCGAGCAGACGGCCCGCAAGACTCTTCGTCCGGACGACATCGTCGAGATCGGCGACTCGCGTTTCACCGTGCGCCTGCTTCAGTCGTCGGCCACGCAGGGGCGCACCGAATCCATCGCGGTCGGGTTCATCTGTTCGCCCCGGCTGACGAAGATCTACGCGGGACACGAGTTCACCGTCCCCGACGTCCCCGTTCAGGAGCGCCAGCAGCGGTTCTCGGTGGCGGGTCTCCTGGTGCCGATCGCGATGGCGCTCCTGATGTGGCAGTTCACCCATCAGTTGATGTCCCTGGTGTTCATGGCGTTCAGCCCGCTCATGCTGGTCGGCATGTGGGCCGAGTCGGCGATCGGTTCCCGGACGACCTATCGGCGGCAGGTGAAGGACTGGCGTGCCGCCATGGACCAGTTGGTGGAGGACACCCGGGCCGAGGCGGTCGTGGAGGTCGCCGCCCGTCTTGAGGAGAACCCGTCGACGCGCGATGGGCTCGAGGCGGGCCGCCGGCGGACCAACCTCCTGTGGACCCGGCGTCCCGACTCGCCGGGATTCGCCGAGTTGCGGTGTGGGCTCGGTCGCCAACCCAGCCGGATCTCGTTCAAGCTGCCCGAGATGAGGCAGTGTCATCCCACGCTCGTGCACGAGTTGCAGGCCCGGCTTGCCGCCCTGGCGGAGGTGGACGACGTTCCCGTGGTCGCCCGGCTCAGGGCCCAGGGTGGTCTCGGCGTCGTCGGCCCCCGCAGTGCGGCCGTGGCGGTCGCCCGGTCGCTCGTGGCCCAGGCCGTGGCGCTGCACACGCCGAACGATCTGCAGGTGTGTGTGCTGGCCTCCGCGCGGTCGAGTCCCGACTGGGACTGGTGCAAGTGGCTGCCCCACACCAGCACCACCTCGATTCTGGACAGCCGGCCGCTCGCCGAGTCGCCGAACGCCGTGGGCGAGGTTCTGGGCGAACTCGAGGAACTCATCGCGGCGCGTTCGGTCGAGCGCGAACACCCCAAGGAGGACGATCCGCCGCCCCTGCCGGTCGTCCTGGTCGTCGTCGAGGCCGACACGCCGGCCGAGTTCGGACGCCTGGTCGACCTCGTGGAGACGGGGTGGCGGCACGGCGTCTACGTCGTGTGGGTGGCGCCGAACCTGACCGATCTGCCGGCGAGCTGCCGGGTGTTCCTCGACGTCCGGACCATGCAGGACGGGGGAGTGGGGTACCTGCGCACCGGCGACCTTGTGACGCCGGTGCGGCTGGAGACGCTGGACCTCGGGGAGGCACACGAGTGGGCGCGGACGATGTCGCCCATCACCGACCTGGCCTCGCGTGCGAGCGATGCGACCGATATCCCGCGGTTCAGTTCGTTCGTCGCGATCGTCGGATCCGAGGCGCTGCGCAACCCGCACGCCATCATCGAGCGGTGGCTTGAGGACAACTCCCTCGTCACCGGGCCTCTTGCACCTCCATCCCTGCCGCGCAAGGCGGGTACGCTCCGCGCCACGATCGGGCATACCGCCTCGGGCCTCCAGACGATCGACCTGCGGTCCCAGGGGCCGCACGCCCTCGTGGGCGGCACCACCGGTGCCGGCAAGTCGGAGCTTCTCCAGACCTGGATCCTCGGCATGGCGGCGAATCATTCGCCGGCCCGAGTGAACTTCCTACTCGTGGACTACAAGGGCGGTTCGGCGTTCGCCGAGGTGGCGGACCTCCCGCACACCGTCGGCCTGGTGACCGACCTCGGCCTGGCCGGGGTGCACCGGGCGCTCGCCTCCCTCGGCGCCGAGTTGCGCTACCGCGAGCATCTGCTGAACGCGACCAAGGCCAAGGATCTGGCCGCCCTGGAGAAGTCCGACCCGGCGATCGCTCCGCCGTCGCTGGTGATCGTCGTCGACGAGTTCGCCGCCCTGGTGACCGAGGTGCCGGAGTTCATCGACGGCGTGATCGACGTGGCCGCCCGTGGGCGTTCGCTCGGGCTGCACCTCATCCTGGCGACGCAACGCCCGGCGGGCGTGATCAAGGAGAGCCTGCGGGCCAACACGAACCTGCGGATCGCGCTGCGCGTGGCCGACGTGGACGACTCGACCGACGTCCTGGGTGCCCCGGACGCGGCGTACTTCGACCCGGATGTGCCGGGGCGGGCGATGTCGAAGACCGGTCCGGGGCGCATGGTCGGCTTCCAGACCGCGTACGTGGGCGGGCACACCGGTGAGGCGGAGCCGCCACCCGAGATCGAGGTGGTGACGCTCGGGTTCGGCCGGCCGGAAACCTGGGAGGCGCCGGCGGTGACGTCCCACGCGGCCCACAAGGAGAAGGAGGAGAGCGACCTCAAGCGGATCACCCGCGTCATCCAGCAGGCCCACGAGGTCGCGCAGTTGCCGGCGCCGCGACAGCCGTGGCTGCCCGACCTGGCGTCGTACTACAACATCGCCGACCGTACCCGGGTGCCGAACCGGCGTACGGACGCCGAGCTCGTCTTCGCCATCGGTGACGATCCCGACCAGCAGGAGCAACCGCCGATCAGCTTCCGGCCGGACGTGGTGGGCAACATGGCCGTGTTCGGTGGCGGCGGTTCGGGGAAGTCCACGCTGCTGCGGACGTTGGCGGTGGTGGCCGGCATGACGGTGCACGGCGGGCCGTGTCACGTGTACGGGCTGGACTTCTCGTCCCGCGGGCTGTCGATGATCGAGGAGTTGCCCCACGTGGGTTCGGTGGTCGTGGGGGGCGATGATGAGCGCGTGCAGCGACTGATCCGCTGGTTGCGCGACGTGATCGATGAGCGGGCGGGCCGCTATTCCGCGGTGAATGCGGCCACGATCACGGAGTACCGCGCCATTGCGGGCGCGCCCGACGAGCCGCGCATCCTGCTGCTCGTCGACGGGGTCTTGGCGTTCCGGGCGGCGTATGACAGCGGGTCGAACTACCGGGTGTGGGACTCGTTCGTGTCGCTCGCCGCGGACGGCCGTCCGGTGGGGGTACACGTGGTGATGACCTGCGACCAGCCGATGCTGCCGACGACGCTCGCGGCGAGCGTGCAGCAGCGTCTCGTGCTGCGGCTCGCCAGCGACGACGACTATTCGACGCTCGGTGTTCCGATCGGCATGTTGACGGCGGACAGCCCTCCCGGACGCTGCCTGGCGGACGGGCTCGAGGCGCAGGTGGCGATCCTGGGTGGCGATCCCGCGTTGGAGGCGTCGAAGTCGGCAGGTGGGGCCGCCTGGGCGGCCCCGACGGATGCGCAGTCCCAGGCGGTCAACCTGCGGGCGTTCGCGACGGCGATGCGCCGGGCCGGCCGTGGCCCGATGGCGCCTCCGGTCCGGCGTCTGCCTGAGGTCGTCCCCGTCGAGAGTCTGGCGGCTTCGCCCGGTCATTTCCCCCTCGGGATGGAGTCGCTCGACTTCTCGACCGTGGAGGTGGAGGCCGGCGGTGCGTTCATCCTCGCCGGGCCGCCGGGAAGTGGCATCTCGTCGGCGCTTCGCACGATCGTGCGAGGCTTGGCCGGCTGCCCGGCCGTGTCGGAGATCCACCTGTGGTCGGATCGGCCGACCTCGTTGGCGACCGATCCGCGGGTGACCCGCGCGGCGGTGGGCCCGAACGCGGTGGGTGAGGCCGTGGCCGAACTGGCCGACCGCATGAACGACCCGGGTTTTCCGCCACGGATCGCCGTCCTGATCGAGGGGCTGGGCGATTTCTCCGGGACGGACGTGGAGTATTCCCTGGGCGATCTGATCAAGGCGTTGCTCCGGGACGGCCACTTCGTGCTCGCCAGCGGCGAACCCGCCGCCCTCCAGGGGTCGTACTCGTTGATGGCTCCGCTGAAGCCGCAACGGCGGGCGATGTTCCTGCAGTTCGACTCGGACGGGCCCGAACTGGTGTCGGCGGCGTATCCGCGTGCCCGCGCGATCGACTTCCCGGTGGGCCGGGGGGTGTACGCCTACCGCGGGCGGGCCTCGATCGTGCAGGTGGCGCTGGAGGGCGCGCCGGACATCGCGCCCTGAGCCCGGGACGACCGCGTGTGGGCTAACCTGTCCCCTCGTGAATCGATACGCGACCGACGTGTTGACGCCCGGCTGGCAGAAGGCGGGCTGCCCCGTCGTCACGGACGTGCCCATGAAGCCCGGACTGGTCGTCGAGGTGGACGCCGACGGTTTCTGCGGGGCGATCGTGGCCTGGGAGAACGGTTTCGCGATCCTGGAGGACCGGCACGGACGCCGGCGCAGTTTCCCGGTCGGGACAGGTTTTCACCTGGAGGGTCGGCCGGTGTGTCTGTGCGTGCCGCCGCGGGGTGCCGCGGCGGCCGCGCACACCGCCTCCGGTTCCCGCGCCGCGGGCGAGGCGTCCCACGGAAGGGCGCGGGTCGCGCTACCGAGCCGGATCTACGTCGAGGGACGCCACGACGCCGAACTGGTCGAGAAGATTTGGGGCGACGACCTGCGGCATGTCGGCATCGTCGTGGAGTACCTCGGCGGGATCGACGACCTGGTGCGGGTCGTGGCGCAGTTCGACCCGGCGCCCGGGCGGCGGCTCGGCGTGCTCGTGGATCATCTGGTCGCGGCCACGAAGGAGCGCCATATCGCCGACCAGGTGACGCGTGGCGGGTACGGCGATGTCGTGCTGATCGCCGGCCACCGGTTCGTCGACGTGTGGCAGGCGATCCGTCCCCAACTGCTCGGCCTCGCGGACTGGCCCGTCGTGCCCCGGGATGCCGACTTCAAGCTCGGCACGCTCGCCGCCCTCGGCTGGCCCCACCGCGACCAGGCCGACATTGCGCGCGCCTGGCAATCCATGCTGGCGAAGGTGACGAGCTATCGCGACCTCGACGCCGACTTCGTCCGCACCGTCGAACGTCTCATCGACTTCGTCACGCAGGACCATCCCGACGCGCCGTGAGGCCGAACGTCAGGCGCGCAGCCGTACGCCCCGGTCGGCCTCGCCGCCCAGTTCGGCGTAGGTGACGATCAGGGCCTTCCGGACAGCCGCCGGGCCGAACGGCCAGGGCACCTCGGCCGGCACGGTGAGGCTGTTCAGCGCGTCGGACAGGCGCACACCCGACGTCCACAGCGCCGTGATGCGCCGCTGCAGGGTCCGGATGCGCGCCGCCTGGTTGAGGGCGAACGCCGGGTCGACGGGGTCGCCGTGCCCAGGGACCAGGCAGCTGTCCGGCCCGGTTCCCGCGATCGCCGTCTCGATCGTGTCGGCCCACTGGCTCGGGGTGCAGTCGGGGCCGAACTCCGGGTCGTTCGCCTGCTCGATGATGTCGCCCATGAACAGCAGGTCGGCGTCGGGTACACGGACGACGAGGTCCGTGGTGGAGTGGGCCGGCCCGCAGGCGTGAAGCTCGCAGGTCCGGCCGCCGAGGTCGAGCACCAGCGAATCGCGGACGAGCACCCGGGGGGACACGATCAACTCCGGGGAGAAACCGAACGCGTAGGCGATGGACGCGTCCACGCAGTCCCGCGCCTCGCGGACCAGACCCGCATGCCCGTACGACTCGGCGTCCCGAATCCCCGACAGGCCGAACCAGTGGTCGAAGTGCGCGTGCGTGATCACGACCCGGTCGACGCAGCGCCCGAAGGCGGCGGTGACCGAGGCCGCGAGCGCCGTCCCTTGCGCCGGGCAGGAGCCGGTGTCGACCAGCAGCGCGTGATCGTCACCGAGGACACAGCCGATCGTGACGGACTCGGGTTGTGCCGTGCAGACGAACACGCCCTTCCGCAGACACCGCCAGGTGTCGAAGGTGAAGGTGGGCGTTGTCTCGTCCATGTGTCCACCATCCCACGGATTCCGTGGCGACGTGGCCGTTCGTGACATATTCCCTGTGCACGCATTGACCGGCGCGGGCTGTTGGGGGTGGAACAGGTAGACTGGCACTCTGGGCACGCGAGTGCCAACCCCGGCCGCCGCCCAGGCGCCGGGTCCGCATCCGGGACGCGCGCAGGGGAGGGACGATGCTGGACGAGCGCAAGCTGGACGTGCTGCGGGCGATCGTCACCGACTACGTGGCCACCCAGGAGCCGGTCGGCTCCAAGGCGTTGGTCGAGCGCCACCATCTGGACGTGTCGCCGGCGACGATCCGCAACGACATGGCCGCGCTGGAGGACGAGGGGTATCTCACGCAGCCGCACACGTCGTCCGGGCGTATCCCGACCGACCGTGGCTACCGCCTGTTCGTCGACCGTCTCGCGACGGTGAAACCGCTGTCGGTGGCCGAGCGGCGTGCCATCACGACCTTCCTGCGCGGGGCGCTCGACCTGGACGACATCATCAACCGCACCGTGCGCCTGCTGGCGCAGATCACGCAGCACGTCGCGATCGTGCAGTATCCGAAGGCCTCCGCGGCGCGCATCCGTCACGTCGAGATCGTCGGCCTGACTTCGGGACGGGCGCTGGTGATCGTGGTACGCGACACGGGCCGTGTCGACCAGCGGGTCGTCGAGTTGCCCGGCGTGGACGTCGAGGCGCTCGCGCGACTGACCCTGTGGGTCAACGCGCGGGTCGTCGACAAGCCGGTCGCGCGTGCGGTCGAGGCACTCGAACAGGGGCTGGACACGGTACCGCCGGACGACATCCGCGCAACGTCGTACCTTGTGGCGACCTTGATGGAGCTGCTGACGGCCGACCGGTCGACGAAGGTGGCGGTCGGCGGGGTGCCCAATCTTGCCCGGTTCGCCGGCCAGGTCGACTACGAGACGATGGTCCGCCCCGTGCTGGAGGCGCTCGAGGAGCAGGTCGTGCTGTTGTCGCTGTTGGGCGAGGTCGTCCATGACGCGAAGGGCGGCGTCGGGGTCCGGATCGGGCACGAGAATCCATTCGAGCCGTTGCGGTCCACATCGGTCGTCGCGAGCGACTACACGGTTGGGAACGACGCCTGGGCGAGCCTCGGCGTGGTCGGGCCGACGCGCATGGACTACCCGTCCACCATGGCCGCCGTGCAGGCGGTGGCGCAGTACGTGGGACGGTTCTTGGTGGAGGGATAAGGAACAACGCTGCATGGCCGCTGACTATTACCAGATTCTCGGGGTGACCCGCGACGCGTCGCCCGAGGCGATCAAGAAGGCTTTCCGAAAGAAAGCCATGCAGGTGCACCCCGACGTGGCGGACGATCCCGAGGCGGAGGAGAAGTTCAAGGCCGTCAACGAGGCGTACGAGGTGCTGAGCGACCCGCAGAAGAAGGCGGTGTTCGACCGGGGCGGCGACCCGATGCGCGGCGGGGGAGGCTTCGATCCGTTCGGCGGGTTCGGCGGCTTCTCGGCGGGCGGCTTCGACCTCGGCGACCTGATGGGCGCGATGTTCGGCGGGGCGGCGAGTTCGCGCGGCCCGCGCCCTCGCGTCCGCCGGGGCCAGGACCAGCTGGTGCGCGTGCAGCTGCCGCTCGTCGAGGCGGCGTTCGGCGTAGCCAAGCAGGTGAATGTGGCGACGTACCTCGTGTGCCCGGGCTGCACCGGCGCGGGCGCGGCGCCCGGGTCCAGCCCGAAGACGTGCCACCAGTGTTCCGGCCGCGGGCAGGTCACGATGACGCAGCGGTCGTTCCTCGGCGACATCCGCACCACGCAGGCGTGCCCGGCCTGCCAGGGCTACGGGACGGTCATCCCGAATCCGTGCCCGGACTGCTCGGGCGAGGGGCGTGTTCGCGCACAGCGCACCGTCACGGTGAACGTCCCGGCGGGCGTCAGCCCCGGCAATCGCATCCACCTGTCGGGCCAGGGCGAGGTCGGGCCCGGCGGCGGTCCGGCCGGCGACCTGTACATCGAGGTGGGTGTCGCCAGACACGACGTGTTCCGGCGCGACGGGGACAACCTCGAGCTGGCCGTCAAGCTGCCGATGACGGCGGCGGCCCTGGGTACGCAGGTGCCCGTCCGCACACTGGAGGCCGACGATCCGGACTGCCCCGCCGACGACCGCGAGGTGATGCTGAACGTCCCGGCCGGCACCCAGGCGGGGACGCGCCTGGTCGTCAAGGGGAAGGGCGTGCCCAGACTGCGCGGGGGCGCCCGGGGCGACTTGGGCGTGACGCTGCTCGTCCAGACCCCGACGAAGCTGGACGACGAGCAGCGGTCCCTCCTGGAGCAGCTCGCCGAATTGCGGGGGGAGACCCACCCCGACGGCAAGCCGACTTCCGAGCACGGGAAGGGCTTTTTCGGGCGGCTGAAGGATACGCTGGCGGGATGAGCGACGGGTTCTTCGTGGCGGAACTGGCGGACGATGTCCGCGCCGGCGACGTCGTCACCCTCGTCGGGCGGGAGGCGCGCCACGCGGCGGTGGTCCGGCGGATTCGTGTGGGCGAGGTCGTGACGGTGACGAACGGGCACGGGGTCGGCGTGTCCGGCGCGGTGGCCGATGCCGCACCGGAGCGTGTCGGGATCGTCGTCGAGTCGTTGCTGTCGGAACCCAAGGCCAACCCGTCGATCACCGTCGTGCAGGCGTTGCCGAAGAATGACCGGGCGGAGCTGGCCGTCGACCTTATGACCGAGGTCGGCGTCGACCGGATCGTGCCGTGGCAGGCCACCCGGTGTGTCGTGCGGTGGACGGCCGAGCGTTGCGAGGTGGGGCGCGACAAGTGGGAGACGGTCGCGCGCGAATCGTCCAAGCAGGCGCGACGGTTGCGGTTTCCCGTGATTGCGCCCGTGGCCACCACGCCCGACGTGATCGAGGCGATTCGGACCACCGAGCTGGCGTTGGTCATGCACGAGCGTGAGGTGATGCCGCTCCACGCGGGTGTGATGCGCGGCGTGCAGGACTGCCTGATCGTCATCGGGCCCGAGGGCGGCCTGACCGACGAGGAGGTCGTCTTGTTCCGGCGGGCGGGTGCTGCGACATGTTCCCTGGGGCGAACCGTGCTGCGGACGTCCACGGCCGGGGCGGTCGCGATCACCCAGGTGCGCACCCTGTGGTCGGCGGCCATCCGCCGGGACGAACGGTGACGGGGACAGCCGGCGGCTTCGGGTTCGAGGTCGTGACAAGGCTCGATGGTGACCGGCACGGGCGGGCGGGTGTGATCCACACTCCGCATGGCGACGTCCGGACGCCCGCGTTCGTCCCCGTGGGCACGAAGGCGACGGTGAAGGCCGTGCTGCCCGAGATGCTGGCCCAGTTGGGAGCCCAGGCGGTCCTGGCGAACGCGTTCCACCTGTATCTGCAGCCGGGCCCGGCGATCGTGGAGGCCGCGGGCGGGCTGGGCGCGTTCATGAATTGGCCCGGACCGACGTTCACGGACTCCGGCGGCTTCCAGGTGATGAGCCTGGGCGCCGGGTTCAAGAAGGTCATCGCGATGGAGGTCTCCACCCTTAAGACGGACGACGCGGCGAGCGCGCGGGGCCGCAAACGGCTGAGCCGGGTCGACGAGGACGGCGTCGGCTTCCGCTCCCCGATCGACGGGTCGAAGCACCGGTTCACCCCCGAGGTGAGCATGGGCGTCCAGCACGCGCTCGGGGCGGACATCATCTTCGCGTTCGACGAACTGACGACGCTTGTCAACACCCGGGAGTACCAGGAGTCGTCCGTGGAGCGCACGGAACGCTGGGCGCAGCGCTGCCTGGACGAGCACGCCCTTCTGACCGCCGGGCGGTCGGGCAAGCCGTATCAGGCGCTGTTCGGGGTGGTGCAGGGCGCCCAGTACGAGGACCTGCGGCGCGCCGCCTGCCGCGGTCTGGCAGCGATGCGCACGGAGGCGGGGGACGGCTTCGACGGGTACGGCATCGGTGGGGCCCTGGAGAAGCACGCCATCGGGGAGATCGTCGGGTGGTGCGCCTCCGAACTGCCGGAGGACGCCCCGCGCCACCTGCTCGGCATCTCGGAGCCGGAGGACGTGTTCGCTGCGGTCGAGGCGGGGGCGGATACGTTCGACTGCGTCATGCCCTCCCGCGTCGCGCGCAACGGGGCGATCTACACGGCCTCGGGCCGCTACAACGTCGACCAGGCCCGCTGCCGTACCGATTTCACGCCGCTGGAGGACGGCTGCGACTGCTACACGTGCGAGCACTACACGAAGGCCTACCTGCACCACCTGTTCAAGGGCAAGGAGATGCTCGCGGCCACCCTGGCGACGATCCACAACGAGCGGTTCACGGTCCGGCTCGTCGACGCGATCCGGGACGCTATCCTTCAGGGCACTTTCGATGAGTTCCGGGCCGAGTTCCTGGGCGGCTACCGGCGCCGGACGTAGGGACGGCGCGGGGTGACGGGCCGGGATGGCCATCGCCTGCGGCGTGCGCCCGGCTCTGTGGCTGAATCTCGGCTAGGCGAGCGGGTCGACGACGGTGAGGCCGAGTGGGCGACTGGTGGGCTTGCTGGACCCACGGGGTGATCGCACTGAACGTCTGCTGTGACGCCTCCTGGGAGGGTGCTGAAATACCGAGGCCCCAGCGAGGACGTGCCGGGCGGGATGAGCCGCAAGGACAGATGCAGTGGTCGTAGTGGACCTACGACCACTACATA
>WQUE01000103.1 GCA_009785885.1 Actinomycetes bacterium | reverse complement strand
CCATGACCACCCGCGACACGCCGAGCGCATCCGTCACCGCGGCAAGATTCGCGCGCAGAACCGCGGGATCGTCGAGATCCGTCCGTCCCAGGTTGAGGCTAGCCAGCGCGCCGGCGGACGCACCGCCCAGCCGGTCGGTGAACGCCACACCGGGACGACCGGAGCCGTCCGGACGTCTCAGGAAGCAGAACAACGCGCGACTCCCACCCGATGCGACAGGCCACTACATGAACGGCGGCACGTCCAGGTCGTCGTCGTCGGCCGTCGGCTTCGGCGCGGCCGGCGGTGACAGCGGCGCCACGACGGGGACGACCGACGGGGACGACGCCGGCGTCGGCGCCGCCGACTGGACCGGCGTGATCGTGATCCGGTCCGCCGACAGGTCGGGGCTCAGCCGCACGGGCGCGCTGGGACGTACGGACGTCGTCGCCGGCCGGCGCACCGGCGGGGTGCCGCCGTCGAACCCGGCCGCGATCACCGTGACCCGCACCTCGTCGCCCAGCGAGTCGTCGATCACGGTGCCGAAGATGATGTTGGCCTCCTCGTGCGCCGCCTGCTCGATCAGGCCGGCCGCCTCCGACACCTCGAACAGGCCGAGGTCGGAGCCGCCCGCGATCGACAGCAGGACGCCCCGCGCCCCGTCGATCGTCGTCTCCAGCAGCGGGGAGTTGATCGCCATCTCGGCGGCGACCTTCGCCCGGTCGTCGCCCCGGGCCGAGCCGATGCCCATGAGCGCCGAGCCGGCGTTGCTCATCACCGACTTCACGTCGGCGAAGTCCACGTTGATCAGGCCGGGGGTCGTGATCAGGTCGGTGATCCCGGACACGCCCTGCATCAGCACCTGATCGGCCTGCTTGAAGGCGTCCATGACCGACACCTTCTGGTTCGAGCTCGCGAGGAGACGGTCGTTGGGGATGACGATCAGCGTGTCGACCTCGTCGGACAGCTTCGCGATGCCCGCCTCGGCCTGCGTCGCCCGGCGGCGCCCCTCGAAGCTGAACGGCCTGGTCACCACCCCGATGGTCAGCGCGCCGAGCGACCGGGCGAGCTTCGCGACGACGGGCGCGCCGCCCGTGCCGGTGCCGCCGCCCTCGCCGGCGGTGACGAACACCATGTCGGCGCCCTTGAGCGTGGCCTCGATCTCCTCCTGATGGTCGTCGGCGGCCTGGCGGCCCACCTCGGGGTCGGCCCCGGCGCCGAGCCCGCGCGTCAGTTCACGGCCGATGTCGAGCTTGACGTCCGCGTCGCTCATGAGCAGCGCCTGCGCGTCGGTGTTGATGGCGACGAACTCGACGCCCTTGAGTCCCGTTTCGATCATCCGGTTGACCGCGTTCACCCCGCCGCCCCCGACGCCCACGACGATGATCTTGGCCAGATAGTTCTGGGACGCAGCGGTCATGGATGCATGCCTCATTCCTCAGATGCCTGCCAGTGCTCACGCCTCGTCCACGCGCGTGCACAAGGCTCCTACTGAAGGCTATGGGAGCCGTCGTTCACCTGTCCAGCCTCACGCGCGCGCACCTGGCCAGGTCTCAAGTAGTGGTTGAGGCTCACCGCACGGCGGGGCGCCCGGGGGCGCTCACGTCGTACATCCGTCCCGGCTGGTTGAGGAGCACCGTGATCACCTGGGCCTTCAGGTCGGACTGGTCGGCGCTCCCCCACATGATCTGCCGCCCGTCGTCGAGCTGGACCGTGATCTGGTCGCGGCTGGTCGCCGTGATCGCCGTCAGATGGGCACGGACGACGTCGGGCAGGGCCGTCACAACCGTGGCCACCTCACCCATCATCGCCGCGCCGTCGTCGGCGGCCCACACGAGCGGCACGTCGAGCCGCCGGTCGTCGGTGTGGAAGACGACCCCGCCGGCGTCGACCCACTGGTAGGCGCTGGCCGACGGTACCTGCCGCTGGAACAAGGCGGTGCGCTCGGTCACGTCGAGGCGCAGCGTGTGGGGCCAACTGCGGTGGGCGCGGACGGAGGCGACCTCCGGCAGCGCGGCGACACGCGTCTCGACGGCCTTCGTGTCGACACGGCTCAGCGGCCCGCCGAGGTCCACCCGGGCCGTCTCGATCACCTGGTCGGACGTCAGCAGCTCGGTGCCGCTCACCTCCACGGTCTGCACGGCGAACATCCGCGAGAACAGCACGGCCCAGGCCACGACGGCCAGCACCGCGACCGCCAAGACCGCCACAAGGATCCGGCGCAGGCGGCGGCGGGCGGCACGGCGGGCCCGCACGTGCAGCACCGGGCCGAGGTCGGCCAGGCCGGTCGCCGGGTCAGGCATCGGGCTCGCCCCCGCCCAACTCGCGCAGCAGCGCCGGCCCGATCTCGGTCACATCCCCGGCCCCCAGCGTGATCACCAGGTCGCCGTCGCGGACGAGACCGGCCAGCCGGGCCGGCAACGCCGCAAGATCGGGTTCGTACACGACCCGAGCGCCGGCAGCCGCGGCCCCCCGGGCCACGAGTTCGCCGGTGACCCCCGGGATGGGATCCTCCCGCGCGGCGTACACGTCGGTGACGACCACGAGGTCCGCGCCCGCCAAGGAAACGCCGAAGTCAGGCGCGAAGTCGCGCGTGCGCGTGAACAGGTGCGGCTGGAAGCAGGCGACGAGACGCCCCCCTCCCACGAGCGGGCGCGCCGCCCGCAGCACGACCGCCAGCTCGGTCGGATGGTGCGCGTAGTCGTCGACGACCCGGACACCGCGCGCCTCGCCCACGCGCTGGAACCGGCGGGCAGCCCCCGTGAAGGAGGCCAGCCCGTCGAGCAGGGCGGCCGGATCCGCGCCGTGCGCCCAGCCGGCGGCGACGGCCAGGGCCGCATCGCGCAGGTTGTGGACGCCGGGCACGGCCAGCCGCAGCAGGTGCTCCTGGCCGCCGATGCGCAGCACCGCCCGCGCCGCCGGCCCGTCGCCCGCCAGTTCGGACAGGCGCACCTCGGCCGCCCGGTCCGTCCCCACGCCGATGAGGCGCGCCGCCGTGCCGGCCACGCTCGCGGCGAGCCGGGCCGCCCCCGGGTCGTCCACGTCGAGCACCACCGTGCGGACGTCGTCGCCGCGCGCCAGGCGCTCGAAGCCGGCGGCATAGGCCTGCGGTGTGCCCCAGTTGTCCAGGTGGTCGGCCTCGATGTTCGTGATCACGATCGTCTGCGCCGGATACTGCAGGAACGAGCCGTCCGACTCGTCCGCCTCGATCACGAATGCGTCCCCGGTGCCGATGTGGCACGACTGGCCGGTCGCGGCCAGCGGCGCCCCGAGCACGGCGGACGGGTCCGCCCCGGCCGCCGCCAGCGCGGTGAACAGCATCGCCGAGGTCGTCGTCTTGCCGTGGGTGCCGGTCACGGCGATCCCGGCGCGGCCGAGCATCAGCGCCCCGAGCGCGGCGCTCCGGTGCCAGATGCGGCGGCCTGCCGCCCGGGCGGTCGTCAACTCCGGATTTTCGGGCCTGATCGCCGAGGACACCACCATCGTGTCGGCGCCGGCGACATGCGCCGGATCGTGCCCGATGTGCACGTCCACCCCGGCACGCGCCAGCTTGTCGAGCGTGGCCGAACCGACCTGGTCGCACCCGGAGACGGGCAGGCCGAGGGCGGCGTAGCAGCCGGCGACCGGACTCATCCCGGCTCCGCCGGCGGCGACGAAGTGCAGCCGTCCCAGCTCGGACGGCGCAAGCAGCGGCACCGGCTCAACGAGCCCCATCGTGGTTGACCTCCTTCAGGATCCTGGCCGCCACCCGGTCGGCCGCCCCGGGCTGCATCACCGCGCGCGCGGCCTCACCGCGCCGCGCCAGTTCCGCCGCAACGGCGAGCAGCGCGGGCACCCGGTCGAGCAACACCGCGCCGTTCAGGGTGGCGTCGGGGATCACCTCGTCCGCCCCGGCGCGCACCAGGGCGTCGGCGTTGCGGGCCTGTTCGCCGTTGCCGATGGGCAGCGGGACGAGCAGCGCGGGCAGGCCCACCAGGGCCGTCTCCACGACCGTGCCCGCCCCCGCCCGGGCGAGCATGAGGTCGGCGGCGGCGTAGGCCTGTTCCATCGCCTCGACGTAGGCCAGCGGCACGTACCGGCCCCCGCTGACGGGGTCATCCACGACCGTGGCGTCGCCCGGGTAGTTCTTCGGCCCCCACACGTGCAGGATCTGGAGGCCGGCGGCGAGCAGGCCCGCCCGGGCGTCCAGGGCGGCGTCGTTCAGCCGCTTCGCACCCTGGGAGCCACCGCTGACGAGCAGCACCGGACGGTCGTCGCGCAGGCCGAACGCGGCACGCGCGGCCGGGCGGGCCGCCTCGCGTCCCGACGCGGCCAGCTCCGCGAGGGCGTCCCGCACGGGCAGCCCGACGAACTCGGCCCCCGGGAGCGGGGTGCCGGGGAACGCGGTCAGCGTGGCGCGGGCGAAGCGGGCGGCGACCTTGTTCGCCAGGCCCGGCACGGCGTTCTGCTCGTGCACGACGACGGGCAGCCGCAGGCCCCGCGCGGCCAGGCAGACGGGCAGCGCCGCGTACCCGCCGAAGCCGGCGACGACATCCGCCCGCACGTCCGTCAGGATGTCCCGGGCGGCGCGGATCGCGTGCCGCAGGCGGAACGGCACGCGCAGCAGATCCGGACCGATCCGCCGCGGCAGCGGCACCGCCGGGATGAGACGCAGGTCAAGCCCCGCCGCGGGCACAAGCGTGTTCTCCAGACCTTTGGGTGTGCCGAGGCACGTCAGGCCGATCCCGGCCTCCGCGCGCACCAACGCCTGGGCGGTGGCGATCATCGGGCCGACGTGTCCGGTCGTCCCCCCGCCGGCCAACACCACGTTCGTCATCTGGTCGTCCCCCGTTCAGCCCGCCTCAGCCCCGCGCCGGCGCGACGACCCCCGTCAGGCGTGGTCGCGCCCGCGTCGAGTGGGTCAGGACGGCGACGGCCGCCGGCTCGCACCGCGCGAGCGCCATGAGGATACCGACGCCCAGGAGCGCAGCGATCAAACCCGACCCACCGTAGGAGAGGAACGGCAACGGCACGCCGGCCACCGGCATCAGCCGCAGGGCCACCAGCACGTTCACGCCCGCCTGGACCACGATCCAGGCCGTCAGCCCCGCGGCCGCGACGCGGCGGAACAGCGAGTCGCTGCGCAGGGCGACGCGCAGCCCGGCGTAGCCCAACGCGCAGAACAGCGCGAGCACGATCAGCATGCCGATCAGGCCCCACTCCTCCCCGAGCACGGCGAGGATGTAGTCGGTCTGGGCGCCGTTGTACAGGCCGCCCCACTTCTGCCGCGACGCCCCCAGGCCGACGCCCCACCAGCCGCCGGACGCCATGCCGAGCACCGCGTTCGCCGGTTGGTCGCTCTCGCCGCAGCTGAGGGTCGACAGGTGCGTGCCGAGCATCTGGTTCGACCAGACGGCGACCCGGCAGACGTGCGTCATCGAATGCTTGACGACGACCTCGAAGAACACCAACGCGCCCGCCCCGACCGTCCCCACCGCGAACAGGCCCGCCATGATCTTCCCGGGAGCGCCGACGAACCACAGCTGAAGCACGACGATCACGGCCACGACCGTCATCGTGCCCAGGTCCTTCTGGAGGGCGACAAGGCCGAGGACGACGCCGCTCACCGGCAGGTACGGCATCAGCAGCCGGGCCGGGCGGTCCAGGCTGCGCTGCCGGGCGGCGAAGACGGCCGCCGACCACACGACGAGGGACAGCTTCGCGAACTCGCTCGGCTGGATCTCGAGCGGCCCGAGGTCGAGCCAGGCCCGGTTGCCGTTGCGCTCCACACCGAGCGGGGTGAACACGACGGCCGCCAGGAGCACGATGCTCACGGTCATGCCGATCCAGCCGGCCACCTTGAGCACGCGCTCGGTCGCCAGGGCCGCGTCGTCGCCGAACCA
>WQUE01000102.1 GCA_009785885.1 Actinomycetes bacterium | reverse complement strand
ACGGGCACCCGGGCGGCCGCCTCGGCGAGCGCGTCCTGGCGGTCGTGCTCCAGTTCGTCCACGACGTCGCTCAGGCCCAGGCCGATGCGCATCTTGTAGAACGAGCGCCACACGAAATAGGCCGAGATGACGAAGGACGCTGCGGCGAGTGCGGCGGTGAGCTTGGTGCTCGTGATCGACGTCGCCAGGCTGACCGCGAGAATGCCGAACAGCGTCGAGAACTTGATCACGGGGTTCAGCGACACCGACGAGGTGTCCTTGAACGGATCGCCGACCGTGTCGCCGACGATGCTGGCGTCGTGCAGGCCGGTGCCCTTGGCCTCCAGGTCCGTTTCCACGATCTTCTTCGCGTTGTCCCAGGCGCCGCCGGCGTTCGCCATGTAGATCGCCTGGAACAGGCCGAACACGGCGATGCCGATCAGGTAGCCGATGAACAGGTACGACTCCAGGAACGCGAACGCGAGCGTTGCGAAGAGCACCGCGACGAAGATGTTGAGCATGCCGGTCTGGGCGTACTGCGTGCAGATCTGGACGACGCGCTTGGAGTCGGCGGTCGAGGCCTTCGTCGTCCCGTCGAGCTTGATGGTCTTCTTGATGTACTCCACGGCGCGGTAGGAGCCGGTTGTGACGGCCTGCATCGAGGCGCCGGAGAACCAGAAGATCATCGCGCCGCCCAGGATGATGCCCAGCAGGAACGGCGCGTGCAGGATCGCCAGGTTGGCGACCTTCGCGGTGTCCTGCAGGTGGTTCGTCAAGCTCATGATGATCGAGAAGATCATCGTCGTCGCCCCGACCACGGCCGTGCCGATCAGCACCGGCTTCGCGGTCGCCTTGAATGTGTTGCCGGCGCCGTCGTTCTCCTCCAGGAAACGCTTCGCCCGGTCCCACTGGACGGTGAACCCGTAATCCTTCTGGATCTCCTCCGTGACGCCCGGGATCTCCTCGATGGTGCTGAGCTCGTACACGCTCTGCGCGTTGTCCGTGACGGGGCCGTACGAATCGACGGCGATCGTCACGGGACCCATGCCGAGGAAGCCGAACGCGACCAGGCCGAACGCGAACACGGCCGGGGCGTGCATCAGGCCACCCGCGCCGATGTCGAAACCGCCTGTCGTCGAGATGAGATACGCGACGCCCATGAGGCCGACGATCGACACACCCAGCCAGTAGGCCGAGAAGTTGCCCGAGACGACGCCGGACAGGATGTCGAGGGACGACCCGCCCTCCTTGGCCGAGACGACGACCTCCTTCACGTGCTTGCTCTTCACCGACGTGAACGCCTTCACCAGTTCGGGGATCAGCGCGCCGGCGATCGTGCCGCACGTGATGATGAGGGACAGCTTCCACCACATGCCGTCCGGCATTTCCCGGATCAGCGCGACCGAGGTGACGAAGGTGAACGCGATGCAGATGATGGACGTGATCCACACGAGGTTGGTCAGCGGCACCTCGTAGTCCATCGCGTCGGCCTTCGCGTAGCGGGCCTTCGTGATGCCGTAGTTGATGCCGTAGGAGGCGAACGAGGCCAACACCATCATGACGCGGATCGCGAAGATCCACACGAGCAGGTGCGCCTGGCTCAGGACGTCGGGGACGGCCAGCACGATGAACGTGATCAGGGCGACCCCCGTGACCCCGTACGTCTCGAAACCGTCGGCGCTCGGGCCGACCGAGTCGCCGGCATTGTCGCCGGTGCAGTCCGCGATCACGCCGGGGTTGCGGGCGTCGTCCTCCTTGATGCGGAACACGATCTTCATGAGGTCGGAGCCGATGTCGGCGATCTTCGTGAAGATGCCGCCGGCGATACGCAGCGCGGACGCGCCGAGGGATTCGCCGATCGCGAAACCGATGAAGCACGAGCCGGCCACGTCGGCGGGCAGCACCAGCAGGATGAACAACATCATGATCAGTTCGACGCTGATCAACACCATGCCGACGCTCATGCCGGACTGCATCGGAATCGCGTGCGCCGGATACGGCTTGCCCTTCAGCGCGGCGAACGCCGTGCGCGAATTCGCGAACGTGTTCACGCGGATGCCGTACCAGGCGACGCCGTAGCTGCCGGCCATGCCGAGAATGCTGAACAGGAGGATGACGATGACCCGGCCGGCGGCGAAACCGGCGAGGACGAAGTAGTAGACGAAGGTCACGACGGCGATCGCCGCCCACAGGCCCAGCAGGAACTTCCCCTGCTGGATCAGGTAGGTCTTGCAGGTCTCCCAGATCAGTTCGGACACCTCGCGCATGGACGTGTGCACGGGCAGGGCCCGCAGTTTCATGAACGTGATCAGGCCGAAGATCAGGCCGGCGAGGCACACGAGGAAGCCGACCGAGAGCAGCTGCTTGCCGTCGAGCGCCCCGTTGAAGAACGCGGCCTTCGTCAGGTCGGGCATCGGGAGGTTCGCCTCCGACTGGACGTTGCCGCTCCCGGCGCCGCAGCCCGTGAGACTGAGTGCCGCGAGGCCGGCCAGCAGCGCGACGATCACGCGCGGGGCACGGCGGTGTGCATGATGGGCGGGGGAGACTTCGTTGCGGGACACGATCATTCACCTCGTTGTTGGTTTTGTTCCGGGTTCGGTGACGAATTCACCGGTGCGTCCGGGTGAGATACTTTCGGACGTGACCGTCCGGGGACCACAGTAGAATGCCCTTGTCCCGTCCGTCTGCGCACGGTTTCTTACCATACACCGCCACGCCGTTCAGACATACACGGCCGGGAGTGCGTTCGTCAGGCGAGATGGCATTCCTGAAGGAACGAGCGGGCCGGCGCTTTTGTTCAGGCGCACCGCCACACGCCGGCCGCCGGGCCGGCGCCGGAGAGACACCATGCGGCGGGCGTGCGCGTGAGCCCGGGCACGCTGCCGCGCCGGGCACCGTACAGCAGCTCCGGCGTGTCCCGGCTGATCCAGGCGGGCAGCTCCGCCCCGGCCCACGGGGCGCGGGCCAGGACGACCAGCAGCCGCTCGTCGGGGGTCTCGCGCAGGTAGGCCAGCGCGTCGTCGGTGACGACGGCCCAGCGCAGCCCGCCCCGGCGCAGCGCCTCGTGGTCGCGGCGCAGCGCGACGAGGGCGCGGTACGTCTCGTGCGTGGCGGCGTCCCAGCGGGGTCCGCCGCCGCGGGCGATCTGGTCCCACGGCAGGGTCGTGCGGGAGTGCTCGCCGGTGGTGCCCGTCGCGCCGCCCTCGTCGCCGGCGAAGAACGCGGGGATGCCCGGGTAGGTGAACAGCCAGGCGGCGCCGACCTCGGCGACGGCGGCGTCGCCGGTGATGGTGAGGATGCGCGGCGTGTCGTGCGACCCCAGCATGTTCCACTGGCGCAGCGTCGTCTGCCAGCCGACGAGCGAGGCGAAGTCGGTGGCCGTGCGGACGACATCGGCGCCGCCGCGGCGCGGGATGGGCACGGGCAGGTCGAGGAAGCGCACGTCCGTGCCCGGCCGGGTGAGCCACGTCCACGCGGGACGGATGAAGCCGGGGTAGTTCATCGTCGACTGCCAACCGTCGCCGTCGAGGTCGCGGCTCGTGTCGTAGAAGTGCTCGGCGAGCAGCATCCCCTGCCCGTTCGTCGCGGCGTCCACCGTGGCGCGCGTGAGCCGGGCGACGGTGTCGTAGTAGTCGTCGGCGGCGAACCGGCCCGTCATGTGGGCGACGTCGATGCGCCAGCCGTCCAGGGCGAACGGGGGGCGCAGGTAGCGGCCGGCGACCGAGTCCGGGCCTTCGACGAAGCGGCGCCGCAGCTCCGGGCTGCGCCAGTTCAGCTTGGGCAGGGACGCCGCGCCCATCCAGGTGGCGTAGTCGGGAGAGGCCGAGAACCCGTCCGGCCAGGCGTCCTGGGCGGCGTACATCGCCGACCAGGCGGGCAGCGGGATCGGGGAGTCGTGATCCCAGTAGTAGAAGCCGTGCTCGGGTGCCGAGGGGTCGGATCGCGCCCGGGCGAACCACTCGTGGGTCACGCCGGTGTGGTTCGTGGTGAGGTCGCCGATCACGCGCAGGCCGGCCCGGTGCGCCGCGGCGGTGAGCCGGCCCAGCGCCGCGTCCCCGCCGAGCAGCGGGTCGACCCGGTCGAACGTCGTCGCGTCGTAGCGGTGGACGGACCCGCCCGGGAAGAACGGTGTGAGATAGAGCAGGTTCACCCCCAGCTCACGCAGGTAGTCCAGGTGCCCGGCGATCCCGTCCAGGTCGCCGCCGAACAGCTGATGGGCGGACGCCGGCCCCCCGGAGGACGGTTCGTCGTCCCACGCCGCCCGGACGGCCCAGGCGGGCGCCGGCCGGTCCCGGGCCGCCGGCGAGGCCGCGAAGCGGTCGGGGAAGATCTGGTAGCCGACCGCGTCCGGCATCCAGTCGGGCCCGGGGTCGTGCGTCGAGATCCGGAAGTCCCCGGCGTCGGTCACGTCGCGGCTCGTCACGCCCCGGGCCGTGACCCAGTCGTAGCCGCCCGGCCGCACCAGCAGCCAGCGATAGTTCACGCGCGGATTGTCCACCGGCAACTCGGCCACGTACCAGCGCTCGTCCGGAGTTGAGCGTTCGAGGCGCGCGGGCAGGCGCAGCGGGTCCCCGTCCCGGCTGACCCGGAGCAGCACCTGGTCGGCCGGCCAGCCGGCGGGCACGCGCAGCCGCACCGGGATCCGGTCGGAAAGGCGCGGCCGTCCCGGCTCGACGTACAGCGCGGACCCGTCGTGGTGCGGCCGGTCGAGCAGGTCCACGTCAGCCCTTCACCGCGCCGGCGGTCATGCCGCCGACGATGTAGCGCTGGAGGAACTGGAACAGGACGATCACCGGGATGCTGATGAGCATGGCGCCGGCCGCGAAGATGCCGAAGTTCTGGTCGCGGCTGCCCATGATCCAGCCGAACAGGCCGGTGGCGAGGGTCTTCGAGGTGTCGCTCGTGAGGAAGATCGAGGCGATGATGAACTCCGAGATGACCCCGACGAAGGCGAGCATGGCGGTCGTGGCGATGATCGGCGTGAGCGTCGGCAGCAGCACCCGCCAGAACACCTGGAAGTGGGTGGCGCCGTCGATGATCGCCGCCTCGTCCAACTCTTTCGGGATCGCGTCCATCGCCCCCTTGATCAGCCAGACCTGCCCGAGCGAGCCGCCCAGCAGGGCGATGATGTAGCCGGCGACGGTCGCCATGCCGATGCGGGGAAAGACCGCACCGAGGTCGGTGAACATCGTGTACAGGGCGGTGACCGCCAGGATGTTCGGGAACATCATGATGAGCAGCAGCGCGAGCATGCCCGCCCGCCGGCCCGTGAACCGCAGGCGCGAGAAGGCGTACCCGGCCAGCGCCGAGACGAAGATCTGGATGACGGTGACGACGGCGCAGATGATCAGCGTGTTGCCGTACCAGCGGACGAAGGAGCCCTTCTCACCGCTCAGCACCGTCTTGTAGTTGACGAGGCTGAACTCCTTCGGGATGATCGACGTACTCGCCACGGACCCCGCCGGGTTGAACGACACGCCGATCGCGTACAGGATCGGGAACGCCGCGAACACCAGGGCCACGAGCGCCACGAGGTAGCGCCAGCCGACCTCGAGGAACCAGCGCTTGCGCGTGTCCGATGTGGCCCTCCGCTGCGCGGGGAGGGTGCCGCTGGGGACGGAGAGGGTGGTCATGCCAGGTCCTCCAACTTCTTCGAGACGCGGAACTGGAACGCGGCCATCACGCCCGTCAGGATGAACAGCAGGACGGCCATCGCGGACGCGAAGCCGAGGTCGGCCCCGCCGGAGCCGAAGGCCTGTCGATAGACCATCGAGATGATGATGTCCGTACCCCCCCGGGTGAACTGGCCGGGAATGGCCGGGGCGCCCTGCGTCAGCAACTGGATCGCGTTGAAGTTGTTGAAGTTGAACGCGAACGAGGCCACGATGAGCGGGGCCACCGAGATGAGCAGCAGC
>WQUE01000101.1 GCA_009785885.1 Actinomycetes bacterium | reverse complement strand
GGGTGTCCGCACGGCCTGCCGATGCCACCGCTGCCCGGCCGGGAACGTGACGCCGGTCACACCGACCAGGTGCTCGCCACCTGACATCCGAAGCCGAGGAAGCATGACATGGAACTGACGGCGCTGTGCGAACGTAGCGGCGGCTGGTGGGCCGTGCGTGTTCCCGAGATTGACGGCCTCTACACGCAGGCCCGCCGGCTCGACCAGGTGGAGTTCATGGTGCTTGATGCGGCGTCCATGGCCGACGAGCAACCGCCCGAGGGGTTTACCGTGACTGTCGTCCCTCAACGTGACGCCAAGACCCGGGAGACCGTGGCCGGCGCCAAGCAGGCCCGCGGTCGCCTGCCAGCCGGCGAAGCGAGCCCGGCGGCTCTCAAACGGGCGGTCGCTCACCGAGGCTCCGTCGTGTCCCGGAGGATGTCGTCCGGCAGGGGCTCGCCGAGCAGTTCCAGGACGCGCCGTCCCACCCCCGAATCGTCGTGATCGCCGGCGAGGGGGAACCCCGCGCCCAAGAGCGAGGGATCGGCGTCCGACATCGCGAACGGGAACCCGGCCGCGTGCAGCAGGGGCAGGTCGTTCGGCATGTCGCCGAACGCGGCCACCCGCTCGGGGCGAACCTCCCAGGCTGCCAGCAGGTCGCGGAGCGCCGTGCCCTTGTCGACCCCGGGGCCGCACATCTCCAGCAAACCGGCGGAGCGAACCATCGAATACGTCAGCGACAGGCGCTCCCGGACGGCGGGCCGCGCCACCGCCAGCAGGTCCGCGGTCGGGCGGGACGGGCTGACGAGCAGCAGCTTGACCGCCGTGTCCGCCGCAAGCAGAGATGCCACCTCCGTGGCCAGCACGCTCTGTTCGACCATGTCGCCGCGGATCGGGTAGGCGGGCGTGCGGCCCCAGGTGCCGTCGGCGTACTCGACCGCGAAGCCCGCGTCCGGTACTGCCGTCAGCAGCGCGGCAGCCACGGCCACCGTGGCGTCCACCGGTAGGGGGTGGACGGCGACCGCCTCGCCGCGCGCCAGCGACCAGACGATCGCCCCGTTGCTCGCGATGGCATAGGCGTCAAGCGGCCGGAAAGGTTGGAGCGGCTGCAGCCAGCGCAGCGGACGGCCCGTGGCGAAGACCAGTCGCACACCCCGGCGGGCCGCGCAACGCATCGCGTAGGCGTTCAGCGCGCTCACCCGGCCATCGGCGCCCAGGAAGGTGCCGTCCAGGTCGGTGGCGACGACATCGATCGCCGGCAGCGCGGGCATGGTCACAACCGCGTGTTCACGCTGGGCGACTGCGGGCCGCTGGCGGACTGACCCGGGGAGTTCATCGACGGCGTCTTGCTCGGGGACGCGGGCGTATTGCTGGGACTGCCGCTCGACGGGGTCTCGCTCTGGGACGGACTCTGCGACGGACTCTGGCTCGGGCTCTGCGAGGGGCTTTCGGACGGGCTCTGACTGGGGCTCTCGGAAGGGCTCTGCGACGGGCTTTCGGACGGGCTCTGGCTCGGGCTCTCCGAGGGGCTGGCGCTCGAGGACTGCGACGAGGTGTCGCTCGGATTGTTCACCGGCGCCTGCGCCGAGGTGGGAGGTGGAATCTGGAAGATCAGCACGACGATCAGCAGCGCCAACGCGGCCAGCACGAGCATGAGGAGCCAGCTGACGAGCAGCGTCATCCAGCTGGCCCCCTGTTTGCGTCCGGGCCACGTCAGCGGCCACGTGCGCCACGTCCCGGGTTCGGTCTTGCCGATCCAAGGCAGGCGGAAGTCGGGTCCGGCGACGTCCCCGAGCGGGGGCGTGCGCGACAGGTCGACGCTGCGCAGGACGCGATCGGCCTCGGCGACGGCCTGCTCCGTCCCGTCGTAGGCGAGGGCCACCCACGGTGCCGCGACGGTGTCGTCAGCGGCGATGGGATCGGCAGCCTCGCTGCGGTACTTTGCGGCGAGCCGGCCCTCGTCCTGACCGGCGCCCCCACGGGCGAGCACTGTGTCGGCGTGCATCTTGTTGACCTCGCCGGCCAGCCGGTCGCGGGCTGCCGGATCGTCACCGGCCCCCTGGGACAGCAGGAGCAGCATGACCGGCGTGGGATCGTTCCCCTGGTGGGCGAGGTAGGCGATGCCGCTCGCCCGGGCGGCCAGACGGCTGTCCAGCCAGAAATCGCCGATCCGGGGCGGGTCGTCCGGTATCAGGGCGGCCGCATAGGGCCCGTCGGGATAGGCCTCATGGGGCGGGGCGACCGGGTCCGGCGGTGGCACGGGACCGGGCACACCCGTCGGGCCCGGCAGCGTCGTCGGGACGGCGGTGGGCAGAGAAGCTGGTGGCATGTCCGGCATAGGCCTCTATCTCACCACACTCGGCCAAGCACCGGCATCCCACCTCCGTGGCGTTCGGCCGTAGGGGGCCCGATCCATAGGCGATCCATAGACGACGCCTAGGGCATGGCCGGGCCACGCGCAGGTGGCGCGATACCATGGCTAGTGCGCCGACGGCCCGGCCGCGACGCGACGACCTGACGACCGCCATCCCGAGGAGATCCACGTGAGCACCGATCACACGAACCGGCCCGTCATTCCGGGACCGGTGCTACCACGCCGGACCGATGCCCACCTCCCGGACGACAAGACCAACCCCGGCGGGCCCGGAGCCGGCGGCGCCAACCTGACCGTTCCCCAGGCGGCCGAGTTGATCGGCAAGGCCCTGGCCCAGGTGCAGCGCGTCATCGTCGGCCAGGAGCACCTGGTCGAGCAGCTGATGGTCGGCCTGTTGGCCAAGGGCCACATTCTGCTGGAGGGCGTGCCCGGCACTGCGAAGACCCTGGCCGTGCGGACGTTCGCGACGGTGGTCGGGGGCCGTTTCGCCCGCGTCCAGTTCACACCGGACCTGGTGCCCTCCGACATCGTCGGCACCCGCGTCTACTCGATGGCCAAGGAGACGTTCGACGTCGAACTCGGCCCCGTGTTCGTCAACTTCATCCTCGCCGACGAGATCAACCGTGCTCCCGCGAAGGTGCAGGCCGCCATGCTCGAACTCATGGCCGAGCAGCAGGTCTCGATCGGTGGCGTGACATACCCCGTCCCGAAGCCCTACATCGTGATCGCGACGGAAAACCCGATCGAGTCGGAGGGGGTCTACCCGCTGCCGGAGGCGCAGCGCGACCGCTTCCTGCTGAAGGTCGACGTGCCCTATCCGAAAGGCAGCGAAGAGTTCGAGATCCTGCGGCGGATGTCCATCACGGCCCCCGAACCGTCCCCGGTGCTCAGCCCCGACCTGACGCTCGCGCTTCAGACCATGGCGTCGAACGTGTTCGTGCACAACCTGGTCGCCGAGTACATCGTCCGGTTGGTGATGGCGACGCGGAACCCGGCCGACTTCGGCATGCCGGACCTGGCGAAGGTGATCTCGATCGGCGTGTCCTCGCGCGCCACGCTGGGCCTGGTCGCCGCCGCCCGGGCGCTCGCCCTCGTGCACGGTCGCGACTACGTGCTGCCGACCGACGTGCAGGCGATCGCCAAGGATGTCATGGCGCACC
Organism: Actinomycetes bacterium; assembly: GCA_009785885.1. GTDB lineage: Bacteria > Actinomycetota > Actinomycetes > Propionibacteriales > Propionibacteriaceae > WRGV01. The sequence goes on along the minus strand of WQUE01000101.1, from coordinate 23,946 downwards.
GCCTGTTGCTGACATTCGACGCGATCGCCGACTCCGTGCCCACGACGCAGGTGGTCGAGCGTATCCTCGCGATGGTGCCCGCGCCGACACCCGTCTGGAATGCCAACCAGCCCGGGCAGCCCGGCGCCGGCCCGAAGTAGGGGCGGCGCGATCGTGGTGTTGCAGGCCTATCCCGAGTTCGCCCCGCCGTCCGCCCCGGCCGACGAGCCGGATGACCTGGCGGCCTCCAGCCTGCTCGAGGCCCCCAAGGGTCAGACGATCTCGCTGCACAAGCTGGCCCCCGAGGCGGCCCTGCACAACCTCGAGCTGACGATCGTGCGACGCCTGGAGGGCTTCCTGCAGGGCGACCACCTCGGCCTGCTGCCCGGCCCCGGCTCCGAGCCGGGCGACGCTCGCGTCTACGTGCCGGGCCAGGACGACGTGCGCCGCATGGACTGGGCGGTCACAGCCCGTACCCTCGTCCCACACGTCCGTGACACCGTAGCCGACCGCGAGTTGGAGATTTGGGCGCTGCTCGATGTCACGCCCTCGATGAACTGGGGCACGGCCGGCGTGACCAAGCGCGACCTGGGGATCGCCGCCGTCGCCACGCTCGGTTTCATCAGCCAGAAGGTCGGCGACCGGTTCGGCGGGCTGATCTACCGCCCGGACGGCGTCAAACGTCTGGAGGCGGGTTCGGGCCGGACGGCGCTGTACACGCTGCTCGGCAAGATGCTGGAGGAGCCGATCGTGCCCGACCGGGCACCCGCGACGCTCAGCCTGGCGCAGGCGATCGACGCCATGACGCGGATGCAGCGGCGGCGGGGTCTGCGCGTCGTCGTGAGCGACTTCCTGACGGCCGGTGAGGCCGAGATCGACCCCGCGGTGCCGCCCGAGTGGGAACGGGCGCTGCGCCGGTTGTCCGTGAAGAACCAGGTGCTCTGCGTCGAGGTCGTCGACGCCGCCGAACTGGCCCTGCCCGATGTGGGCGAGATCCTGATCCGCGACCCGGAGTCCGACTTCTCGCGCTACGTCAACACATCCGACCCCAAGGCCCGCCTGCTCGTCGACGCGGCCGCGAAGCAGCAACGGACACGGGTCGCCACCGCCATGCGGCGCGCCGGCGTCGGGCACCTGCAGCTGGCCACGAACCGCGACTGGGTCGAGGACATCGCCCGGTTCGTGCTGAACTACCGCCGGACGGCCACCGTCCTGCACACCCCGCCGCAGGGGGTGACGAAGTGATTCCCGTACCGGTTGGGCCCTTCGAGTTCTTTGCGGCGGCGCGCTTGTGGGCGCTGCTGGCGCTGCCGGTCCTCATTGCGCTCTACATCCTGGGCCTGCACTTCTCGCGGCGCAACGGAATCCGCTACACGAACACAGGCATGCTGGCGGCGGTCCTGCCCCGTCAGCGGCAGTGGCGGCGCCACGTCACCGTCGCGATGGCCCTGTGTTCCCTGGTGCTCGTCACCGGGGCCTGGGCGCGCCCCGCCGGCATCGAGAAGGTGCCGCGCGAGCGGGCGACGGTCGTGCTCGTCCTCGATGGGTCGCAGTCGATGGCGGCGACCGACGTCACCCCGAACCGACTCGACGCGGCGAAGGCCGCCGCGACCGCGTTCGTCGATCAGCTGCCCAGCCAGTACAACGTCGCCGTGATCGAACTGTCCGGGGCGCCCGCAACCCTCACCCCGCCGACCACCGATCGCGCGGCCGTCAAGAACGCGATCAACAAGATGACGCTGCAGGACGGCACCGCCATCGGCGACTCCATCGACGCCGCCCTGGCCGCCATCGCGCAGGCCCCCGCCGGCGACAGCGACCAGCCGGCACCGTCGCTCGTCATCCTGCTGTCGGATGGCACGAACACGTCCGGTGCCGATCCGATGACATCCGCGGGGAAGGCGGCCGAGCAGAAGGTGCCGGTGTACACGATCGCGTTCGGCACGCAGAACGGGTACGTCGACCTGGACGGCGAGCGTTACGCGGTCGCCCCCGACACGCAGCTTCTGTCCGACATCGCCGCGGCGACCGGCGGGCAGGCGACCAGTGCCGCCAGCGCCGACCAGTTGAACCGGGTGTACACGCGCCTGAAGAGCAGCGTCGGCTATGACGAGCTGAACACCGAGGTGACGGCACGGTGGGCGCTCTACGCGTTGGCGTTCGCCGTCGTCGCCGCCCTCGGCGCCGTATCGATGGCAGCGAGGTGGCCGTGATGACCGTGATCTGTGAACTGGGCTTCCTTGCACCGCAGCGCCTGTGGTGGCTGCTGCTGGTCCCGACGATCGCCGGGCTGTACATCCTGCTCAGTGCCCGGCTCGTTCCGGGACGGCGCAACCGCCGGCTCGATCGTCTGCTGCCGCTGGAGTCGCCGTGGAAGCGGCACTTCTCCGTGTCCGCGGCGTTGCTGTCGCTCGCCGCCCTCGTGGTGGCCTACGCCATGCCGACCGCGTACATCGACGTGCCCCGCGATCGTGCCACCATCGTCCTGGCGATCGACGTGTCCCGGTCGATGGAGGCCTCGGACGTGTCGCCCAACCGGCTCACCGCGGCCAAACAGGCGGCGGAGAGCTTCGTCGACATGCTGCCCGCGGGCTTCAACCTGGCGATCGTCAGCTTCTCGGGCACAGCGAGCGTCGTCATGCCGCCGTCGACCGACCGGGGGGCCGCGAAGCGCGCCATCGACGCGTTGAGCCTCGGCCCCTCCACGGCGATCGGGGAGGGAATCTACCAGTCGCTGTACGCGTTGGGCATGGCCCCGCCGGACCCCAACCATCCGGACGACCCGGCGCCGGGTGCCGTCGTGCTGCTCTCCGACGGCGCCACGAACGTGGGCCGCAGCTCGTCGGATGCCGCCCACGCCGCGAAGGACCAGGGGGTACCGGTCTACACCATTGCGTTCGGTACACCGAACGGCTACGTCGTGGAGAACGGCCGGCGCGCCTCGGTGCCCGTGAACCACGCCGAACTGCTGAACATCGCCAAGATCTCCGGGGGGAAGAAGTTCTCGGCCACGACCGAACAGGACCTGTCCGAGGTCTACCGCACGATCGCGCATTCGATCGGGTACGACAAACAGACGGCCGAGATCACCGAACGGTTCGCCGGCATCGCGCTCCTGTTCGCGGTGATCGCCGGGGCCGGGGTGATCTCACTGGCGGCGAGGTGGCCGTAGTGACCGACGGCCAGAACACGCCTGGCGTCGACGGGGACACTCTGTCGGCACGGGTCGCGGAGGTACGGCGACGGATCGCCGCGGCCTGCGAGCAGGCCGGACGGGACCCGGCCGTCGTGCGTCTCTTGCCGGTCAGCAAGACCCGCCCTGTCTCCGAGATGCTCGCCGTGGCGCAGGCGAGCGGCCTGGACACGTTCGGAGAGAACCGTCCCCAAGAGTTGGCCGCGAAGGCCGAGGCGCTGCCCGCGCTGCGTTTCGCGTTGATCGGTCACCTGCAAACCAACAAGGCGGCCCTGGCCGCGCGGTTTGCCGCCGAGTTCCAGGCCCTCGATTCGCCGCGGCTCGCCGCCGCCCTGGACCGGCACCTGCAGGCCGCCGGGCATGGCCTGGACGTGCTCATCGAGGTGAACACGTCGGGGGAGACGACCAAGCACGGGCTCGCCCCATCCGAGGTCGGTGCCTTTGCCCGCGGGCTCGCGCCGATGGCGAGTCTGCGCGTCCGCGGGCTCATGACGGTCGCCGCCAACACCGCCGACGTGGGGGTGGTCGACCGGTGCTTCGCGACGTTGCGCGACCTCCGGGACCGACTGCGCGACGACGGTGTCCCCGGCGCCGACTGGGCCGAACTCTCGATGGGCATGTCGGGCGACTACGAGCGGGCGATCATCAACGGTTCGACCACCGTGCGCGTGGGCACCGCGATCTTCGGCGCACGGACGTCGGCCCCTACTGGTCCGTGATCGGCGAGGCACGCCGGGCCCGGACGGGGCCGGCGGTGGCCGGCAGGTTCTCGATCGCGAGGACGGGCACCGGGTCGGCCGGCGCGAAACCGAACATTTGTGCGTAGAAGCTGAGTTCTGCCTCCAGGGCGGCGCGACGCGAGGACTCCTTGCGGAAACCGTGCCCTTCGCCCTCGAACATCAGCAGGGCCACCGGGAGACCGCGTGCACGGACCGCATCGGCCATCGCCGTCGCCTGCTCCGGCGGCACGACGCGATCGTCCGCGCCCTGCATGATGAGCATCGGCGTGCGCAGGCGGTCCAGGTGGTGGAGGGGGGAGCGCTCCCGGAAGACCGCCTGGGCCTCGGGGTAGGGGCCGACGAGACCGTCGGTGTAGCGGGACTCGAACTTGTGGGTGTCGCGGGCGAGCAACTCGAGGTCGCCGATACCATAGCTCGACACACCGGCCGCGAACACATCCGTGCTGGTCAGGGCCTGCAACGTGGTGAAGCCGCCGGCGCTGCCGCCGCTGATGGCGACCCGCGCCGGGTCGGCCAGTCCCGCACCCACGATGGCGCGGACGCCCGCCACGCAGTCCTCGACGTCCAAGACGCCCCACTGCCCGCGCAGCCGGTTCCGGTAGGCGCGGCCGAAACCGGAGGAACCCGAGTAGTTGACGTCGAGGTAGGCGAAACCCCGGGATGTCCAGAACTGGACCGAGGCACGCCACTGGTCGCTGGCGAACGCCGTGGGGCCGCCGTGCGAGCGCACCACCAGCGGCGGCTTCTCGCCGTCCGGACCGCGCCAGCCATCGCCGACCGGCGGATAGAACCACGCCTGCACCTCCCCGGCCGGCCCCGGGAAGCTGATCGAGCGCGGCACCGACGTGCAGTCGGGCAGGGCGGCCGCCCCGATCGTGTGCACGACGCGCAGCGTGCCCTCGGGTGTCACGCGCACCAGCGCCGGCCGGGCCGCCGGGCGGGTGACCAGGGCGTACCCCGTTCCCGCCACGGCGGCGACCCCATTCACCCCGGCGACACTGGCCGCCCGCGACACATCGCCGGTCGACAGATCCACCGTCGCGAGGAAGACGACACCCTCATCGCACAGACTGCCGAGCACGTGGCGGTCGTCCAGCATCGCGTAGACGTTGTTGCCCAGCTGCCAGGCGGGCCAGTCGAAGTCGCACAGGTCCTTGTGAACGGCGGCCGCGGTCCGGCCATCCCACACGTTCAGGTTCCAGAACCCGGACTCGTCGCTCATGAAGGCCAGCCGCCGGTCGGGCAGCCAACGCGGATGCTGCACGCTGACATCGCGCATCACGCCCGGCGCGCCCCGGCCCGCCACGACCGTGGTGGGTCGGACGGTGACGTGGCCCGAACCCAGACGCAGTTCCCCGACGCGCAACGATGTCGCGTCCCAGGGCATGTCGGGATGGTTCCATTCGATCCAGGCGATCTGTCCACCCGGTCCAGCCTCCGGGTTGGCGTAGAAGTCGGCGCCCTCGCAGAGGACTTCCCCCGTCTGCGGTTCCGCCGAGGCGCGGCGCGCCGGCCAGGGGAGCGCGACGAGCGTCGTGATGGCCTGCCCGCCGTCATCCCGTTCCTCCTCGCGCACCGCCAGGACCGCCGGGAGTTCGGGGACGACGCGCAGGTCGCCGAAATGGTGGCGCGTACCCCCGGCGGCGATCTGGTGACGGGCGCCGTCGGGCGTCGCCAGCCACACGGTGTTGTCGTGGTCGTCGCACCACGCGACGGACCCACCCGCGGCGTGGAACTCGCCGCCACCGTACTGGTTCACCCGGCTGCGCACGTCGCACGGCAGCGGCGTCAACTCCTCGAGGCGTTCCTCGCGCAGGCGCATCAGGGTACACCGGCCGTCCTGCGCCGGTACGGTCTCCACCCACAACAGGTCCGCGCCGTCCGCGCACAGACCGCCCGCCCCGGCCTCACCGGCCAGGGCGGCATCGATCGAGAGCGGCGAGGGCCAACTGCCGAAGGGCGCTGTGCGCGAGGAATCGGTCATGCGATCACCCTAGTACGCACAGGCGAGGCGCTCCGCCCTTCGCGCCATCAACGCCCGTCGGTCCGGTGCTGATCGGTGAAGACGAGGGTGACGTTGTGACCGCCGAAACCGAACGAGTTGCTCACGGCTGCCAGGGGGCCGGCGGGGGGCAGCGGGCGAGCCGTGGTGGCGACGTCCAGGCCGAGGGTCGGTTCCGGGTGGTCGAGGTTGATGGTTGGGGGGACGACGCGGTCGCGCAGCGCCAGCACGGTGGCAAGCGCCTCCAGCGCACCGGCGGCCCCCAGCAGATGCCCGGTCTGGGATTTCGGGGCGGTCACGATCACGTGATCCGACTCGCCGCCCAGGGCGGCCGTGATCGCCCGGGCCTCCGCCATGTCGCCCGCCGGCGTCGAGGTCGCGTGGGCGTTGACGTGGACGATGTCGCGTGGGGACACCCCGGCGTCCGCCATCGCCCGCTGGAGGGCCAGGCGCTGGCCGTCGCCGCTCGGGTCGGGTTGGACGATGTCGTGGGAGTCGGCGGACAGGCCCGCCCCGGCGAGCGTCCCGTAGATCCGGGCACCCCGGCTCGTGGCATGGGCGAGCGTCTCCAGGACCAGCAGGGCCGCCCCCTCACCGAGCACGAACCCGTCACGTTCGGTGTCGAACGGGCGCGACGCACGTTCCGGCTCGTCGTTGCGGGTCGACAGTGCCTGCATCTGGGCAAACGACGCCATCGTGAACGGCAGGATGCACGCCTCGGCACCACCGGCGACCACGACATCGGCCCGGCCCAGGCGCAACTCGTCCAGGGCCATCGCGAGGGCGTCATTGGAGGAGGCGCACGCCGCGACCGCCGTGCGGACGCAGGCCCGGGCCCCGATCGCAAGCCCCACCTGGGCCGCAGGCGCATTCGCCATGAGCATGGGGACGGTCAGCGGGCTGACCCGGCGCGTTCCCTGCTCGCGCAGGGTGTCCCACGCGGCGAGTGTCGTCTCCAGCCCGGCGATGCCCGTTCCCAGCACGACGCCCGTCCGGTCCGGATCGGCCACGTCGCCGGCGGCGAGCCCCGCATCGGCCCACGCCTCGTGCAGCGCGACCATCGCCACCTGGGTCACCTTGTCCATGCGGCGTGCGGCGACGCGGCCGAGCCGCGCCGGAGCGTCGAGGACGACCTGCGCGGCAAACCGCACCGGAAGATCGGCTGCCCAGGCCGCCTCGATCGGACGCACCCCGCTGGCCCCCGCGAGCATGGCACGCCAGGTGCTCGGCACATCATCGCCCAGGGGCGTGATGGCCCCCAGCCCGGTGATGACGATGTCGGTCATGGAACTGGTCTTGCGACGCGGCGGCTCAGGCCGCGGCGGGCACGGGTGCGGCCCCCTGGATGAAGGCCACCGCGTCCCCGACGGTCACCAGATCCTTGGCCGCGTCGTCGGGGATCGACACCCCGAACTTGTCCTCGCAGGCATACACGATCTCGACCATCGACAGCGAGTCGACATCCAGGTCGTCCATGAACGCCTTGTCGGGCTGCACCGAGTCGACGGGGGCCCCCGTCACCTCGTTGACGATCGCGGCGATGCCGGCGAGGATGGTTTGCGTATCCATGAGGTGTGTCTCCTTTGTGTCGGTTGGTGAGGTGGTCGTGGGGGAGCCCTAGGTCAGGGCACCGGTGTGGGAGGCGACGAAGGCTCGGGCATCGTCCAGTTGGTCGGGGCGGTCGAGGGTGAACGTCGCCACGCCCGGAAGGGCACGCCGGGCCAGTGCGACGAGCGTTCCGGCGGGAGGAAGCTCGAGCAGCCCGGTGACGCCGAGCGTCGCGAAACGCGTCAGGCACAGATCCCACCGGACGGGCAGGGCAATCTGATGGGTGAGCCGGTCCAGCGCCTCCGCGCCGTCGGTGACGACGGTGCCGTCGAGGTTCGACACGAACGGGACGGCCGGGTCGTGCGGGTGAAGACCGGCGGCGACCTCGGCGAGGCCGGCCACGGCGGGGGTCATGTGGTCGGTGTGGAACGCGCCGGCAACGGCGAGGGGACGTACCCGGCAGCGAGCCGGCGCGGCCTGCCGCAGCGCCGCCAGCGCGCGCAGCGTACCACCGGCCACGATCTGGCCGGGCCCGTTGAAATTGGCTGGGGACGCGCCGGCGGCCGCGATGGCGGCCAGGACCGCGTCCGGCTCACCGCCGAGCAGGGCAGCCATTCCGGTCGCCTCGGTCCTGGTCAGCGCCGCCATGGCGGCGCTGCGCTCGCGCACGAGGTGGGCGGCCTCGCAGTCCGACAGGATGCCGGCCAGGACGGCCGCCCCGATCTCGCCCACCGAATGGCCGGCGACGACGTCCCCCCGGTGCAGCGCCGTGGGCACACGGGGATCCGCCAAGGCGTCGCCGTCGTCGAGCGCACGGGCCGCGCCGATCGCGGCCACGACGAGCAACGGCTGGGCGACCGCGGTGTCCTGCAGGGTCCCCGCATCGGCGGTGGAGCCGAGTGCTGCAAGATCAAGCCGCACGATCGCGGACAGGGCATCGACGAGCGCGGAACACGCCGGCAGTTCCAGCCAGGGGGCGAGGAAACCCGGGTGCTGCGCCCCCTGTCCCGGGGCCACGATCGCCAACATGCTTCCCATCCTGTCGTGCACGACCGGAGAGTCCGTCAAACGAACACCCCGGAAAACTGTCCGCTTCCTTGTACGTTTTCTACAAGCGCTCGGGACCATCCCGGTGATCTCTCACCGGACCCCGGGACGCCCAAGGCCATGCGAGGAAAGGGGCGGCCGGTCACGTGGACCGCCGCCCCCTCGGCTGATGCGCGGGCGCCAGATCAGGCACGCCCGAGGATGCGGTTCAAGCTGGTGTTGCACACGGGGCAGGTGGCCTTCGCCATCTTCGTCCCCTTCGCGTTGACGACGACCGTGCCGGTCGCCTGACGCTTCGCCTTGCACTTCATGCAGTAGAACTCGCCCTCGTAGGTCTCTTCAGCCATGCTTCCTCCTTGCTCGGGTTTCGGAGCCGCCGTTCGATCAGAGGTTCCGTAATGGATGACCGCCAGCATTGCCATGAGGACAGCACAGGCGTATCGGGCATCTACTGTAGCAATGGCGCGGAGTCCGCGCGCACGGGGCACGCCACCTGGATCGACCAGAACCATGTCGAGTTGACAGGCGGAGTCCGCGCGCACAGGGCACGCTGTCGCATGCGCCGGCCGTGACGGCAGCCCACGAGTCGCATCGGACCGGGTCACGACACCGACCCGTCGTTGGGACGGTCCCACTCGTCCAACAGCCGCCGCAGTTCCGCGTCCATCTCGTCGCCCGCCCCGGCGGGGGCCTGCTGGCGTTGGACGAAACCGATGATGTCGTCCAGATCAGCCGAGGTGGGGAGGATGTCGGGGTGGCGCCACAGGGCGTCCCGGGCCTCGAGGCCGCACTGGGAGCCCATCGCCGACCACAGGTTCACGGCGTCGCGCAGGCGACGCGGACGAACCTCCAGGCCGACCATCGACGAGAGCAAGGTCTCGGCCGGGCCGCCCGCAGCCCGGCGCCGCCGCAGCGTCTCGGCCAGCGCCCCGGCCCCACCCATCCACGGTGCCGCCGCCGCCGCGACGACTGTCTCCACCCAACCGTCCGTCAGCGCCAGCAGCGTCTCCAGCCGGGCGAGGATGTCCTCCTGTTCGGGGGTGCGGGTCGGCGCGAACAACCGGCCCTGCAGCGCCTCCGACGCCTCGGCCATGCGCTGCGGGGTCAGCGACTCGAGGTCGCCGAGGTCCACCGCCGAGCTCAGCGCGGACGGGTCGATGGTGATCTCCCGGGCGTAGTGCTCGACGAGGGCGAGCGTCTGGGTCGCCAGCCACGGGGCGGCAGCCGACAGGCGCTGCCGGGCCGCCTCGCGCAACGTCAGGTAGAGCAGCACATCGTCCGCGCCGAGTCCGAGACCTTCGCCGAAGCCGGCGATGTTGGTCGGCAGCAGCGCCACCACCGGCGGATCGACCAGCGGCAGACCGGAATCGTTGCCGGACAACACCTGGGAGGCGAGCTTGCCGATCGCCTGCGCCAGGCGCTGCGCGTACATCACTGCGGCGGCACGCTTGGCCATCGGGGCGAACATGCCGGACAGGGCAGCCAGCGGGGCGCCGTCGTCCGGTTCGTCGGCCGGGGGATGCATCAGGGACGACATCGCCTCGGCGATGCGGGTCGCGATCGGCTCCGCGACCGCGCGCCAGTTGTCCATCGAGTGCTCGATCCACTCCGCCCGGCTCCACGCCACCGCGTGCGGGGCTGGACCGGACAGGGCCGTGGCCGGGTCGAGCCACATCTGGGCCAGGCGGGCCGCGTCGGCGACGGCGCGCTGGTCGGACGGCATCATGCTCGGGTCGGGCCCCAGCGAGGCGACGACCTGGCGGGCCAAGGTCCGGGTCTGCGCCCAGTCGATGCCGTTCGGGGCGGGGTCTTGCGGAAGGTGTGTCATCATGCCCTGCACCTGCGCCATGAGTGAACTCAGGTCGATGCTGCCATCCGGCCGGGACAACCCGAGACGCCGGAACAGCGCCGCCAGCGGGTCGGTGCCGTCGTCGTCCGGACCGGTGGGTTCGGGGGGTGGTTCGCGATCACTCATGACAACTCCTGACGACCCTCGCCATTGTAGTCGGGTCGTGCGTCGGGCCGGGTGTGGCGTGCGGACCGTCTACAGTGGGACGGGTGACGAACACGTCCGGGGTGACCGGCATGGGACGGCGGCCGGCCATGGGGCCGCACACCCTGACCATGCTCGCCTCGGGTGGCCTCCTCCTGGTCCTCCTCGCGGTGCTCGTCGCATGGCCGACGCCGTACGTCGTGTGGTCGTCAGGCGGGCGGACCGACGCCCTGACGGGTCCCGGGGGAACGCCCGGCATCACGGTCCGCGGCGTCGACACCTACCCGGTCGAGGGCACCCTCGTGGTCAGCAGCGTCGCGCAACACCGGCCCCGTCTGGGCGTGGCGCAACTGCTCGCCGACTATGTCTTGGGCACCTCGGACGTCTTCCCCGACGCCGTGATGCTCTCGCCGGTGGGCGGGGCGCCCGCGTCACCGTCCGCCACCAACCAGTTGTCGGTGTGGCAGCGGAACACCGTCGTCGCGGCACTACAGGCCGCCGGGTTGCCCTCGACGCAGGCTCCGATCGTGTCGAGCGTCGTCGTCGGCGGGCCCGCCTACGCGATCCTCCGGGTGAACGACATCGTCAACGCGGTCGACGGGCAGCCCGTCAAGACCGTCGACGACGTACGGGAGGCCATCGCGGCACACCTGCCGACGGACACGATCACGTTCGACGTGACCCGCGGCGACATCACCCTGGCCGGCCTGGAGGTGACCGCCCAGGCCGCCAACGACAACAAACTGACCGCCGTCGTGGGCGCCTCGTTCACGAACAGCTTCACCTACAACCCGGTCGACGTGCGCTTCAACCTGGCGCCGCAGGCGAACAACCCCTCGTCGAGCCTCATGGTCGCGATCGGGCTGTACGACATGCTGTCGCCCTCCGACGTTCTGGCCGGCCGATCCATCGGGGGGGTCGGCGAAGTGGACACGTCCGGGGCGGTCTCCGTCGATCCGGTGTCCGGGATACGGGAGCAGGTGACATCGGCAGCCTCGGCCGGGGCGACGATCTTCCTCGTCCCCAATAGCGCCTGCCCGATCGCCACCGCCTATGGCGGCTCGATGGCGCTGATACGCGTGGCCACGCTCGCCGACGCCATCGACGCGCTCGGGCAGTTGGCTCAGGACCCGTCGTCCCCGGACGTGCCACACTGCTGAGCGGCGCCAAGGCCGCGTGGTGGTTCGCAGCGCGGTCACGTACCCTATAGCCACCAAGGGACTGACGAGGAGGGCCAGTGGCCACAGCGAAATCGAGAACAGGCCTGCGCGGCCTGGGGGCGCCACCGCATCACCTGCGCTGGTGGATTGCGGCGGGTGTCGTCGCGATCGTCGTGATCGGGCTGGCGGTGACGTCGCGCGTGTGGACCGAGGTGCTGTGGTACCGCAGCGTCGAGGCGTCCGCCGTCTATGTGACCCGCCTCGGCGCCGGGCTTGGCCTCTTCGCCGTGTTCGGCCTGATCATGGGCGGGGCGATCGCGGGCAATCTCGTGATCGCCCGGCGCATGGGCGCGTCCCCGCCGCCCCGTCCCGTCGCGGATCGTCCCCCGATGGGTGCGTTGCTGACGAGCCGGGCCGTCGTCATCGTCCCGGCGGCGTTCATCGGTCTGCTGACCGGACTGTCCGCCTCGGCCGAGGCGGACACGTTGCTGGCCTGGCTGAAACGGACGCCGTTCGGTGTGACCGACCCCTACTTCGGGAAAGACATCGGGTTCTTCGTGTTCTCACTGCCCTGGTGGCAGTTCGTATGCGCCATGCTCATGGCGACACTCGTGATCTCCGGGCTCGCCGCCGCGGTGATGCATCTGGTGGACGGGTCGCTGCGGCACGCCCCGATCCGCTTGCGCATGCCCGTCGGCGACGGTGCGGCCGCCCCGGACGTCGAGGTGAGCAACCCGTTCGGGCGCCGGGCCCAGGCGCACCTGTCCGTGCTGGTCGGACTGATCCTGGTCGTGTTGGGCGTGCAGTCCCTGCTCGGGCGGTACGCCTACTCCTTCACCGACAACGGTCTGTTCACCGGAATCGGCTACACGGAACAGCATTCGCGCATCGTCGCGAAGCTCGTGCTCGCGATCATCGCGTTCATCTGCGCGGGCGTGTTCTTCGCGAACGCCGCGCTGCGCCGGTGGGCGATCGCCGTGTCGGCGATCGTGCTGATGGTCGTGTCCAGCCTGGTCATCTCCGTCGCCTATCCGCTCGGAGTCCAGCGTTTCGTCGTCCGTCCGGACGAACCCATGGTGCAGGCCCCCTACATCAAGAACGCCATCGCGGCGACCCGGGCGGCCTACGGCATCCAGGATGCCGACATCGCCGACTACTCCGCCCAGACGCAGGCCACCGCCGGCCAGCTCAAGGCCGACGCGGAGGCGCTTCCCGGCATTCGCCTGATGGATCCGTCCGTCGTCGCACCGACGTTCGAACAGCTCCAGCAGGTGCGCGGCTACTACTCGTTCCCGACCGACCTCGACGTCGACCGCTACACCATCGACGGGACGATGACCGACGCGATCGTCGCGGCCCGGGAGATCGACCGGACCGGCATGCCCGACCACAGCTGGAACAACCTGCACACCGTGTTCACACACGGCTACGGCCTCGTCGCGGCGTACGGCAATCAGCGGCAACCCAACGGCGAGCCCAACTGGATCACGGGCGACATCCCGCCGCAGGGTGCACTGCCGCAGACGCAGGCGCGCATCTACTTCGGCGAAAGCACGACGGACTACGCGATCGTCGGGGCGGCCCCCGGTGCCACGCCGGTCGAACTGGACACGCCCGGTGGTGGGACGTCGAGCACGGAGACCCGCAACACGTACGACGGGACCGGCGGCGTGCCGGTGGGCAACTGGTGGCACCGGCTGTTGTTCGCGCTCAAGTTCCAGGACCTGAACATGCTGCTGAGCGACCGCGTCAACCCGTACTCCAAGATGCTGTACGACCGGCTGCCCGCCCAGCGCGTCTCCAAGGTGGCGCCGTGGCTGACGATCGACGGCGACCCGTTCCCGGCGATCGTGGACGGGCGCCTCACGTGGATCGTCGATTGTTTCACCACCTCCGATCGCTATCCCGAGTCCCAGCGAGTCGACCTCAGTCAGGCCACGTCCGACTCGACGACGAAACCGGCGTACAGCTACGGCGCGTCGACGATCAACTACATGCGCAATTCGGTGAAGGCGACCGTCGACGCCCTGGACGGCACCGTGACCCTGTACGCGTGGGACGCATCCGACCCGATTCTGCAGACCTGGGACAAGGTGTTTCCCGGACTGCTTCAGCCGAAGTCGGCGATCTCGGCCGATCTACTCGCGCACTTGCGCTACCCGCAGGACCTGTTCAAGGTGCAGCGGCAGATCCTGGGGCGCTACCACGCGACCGATTCGAACACGTGGTATCAGCAGTCCGACCTGTGGCAGGTGCCGGACGACCCCCGGTCCTCCGGACTGAAGGAACCGCCCTACTACCTGTCCATCAAGTGGCCGACCGACGCCGCGCCGGTGTTCAGCCTGACGAGCACGTACGTGCCGTCCAGCCGGAACAACCTGGGCGGGTATCTCGCCGTGGTCGCGGACGCCTCCGCACCCGACTACGGAAACCTGCGCGTGCTGCGGTTGTCCGACGCGCAGCAGATACCCGGGCCCGGGCAGACGTACAACGCGATCAGCACCGACCAGACGGTGGCGGCGAAGCTGTTCCCGTTCACCAGCAACGGCGCGGCCAAGCCGGTGTACGGCAACCTGCTGACCCTGCCGCTCGGCGGCGGCCTGATCTACGTCCAGCCGATCTACACCCAGCGGGTCGTTTCGTCCGGGACCGCCGGCAGCTATCCGGTGCTGCGCTTCGTGGCGGTTCGGTTCGGCGACCAGATTGCGATCGGCGACACGCTGCAGCAGGCCCTCGACACGGTCTTCCAGGGGGACGCGGGCGCGACGACCGGCGAGCAGGTCACGCCAGGGACGACATCCCCACCCGGGAACGCCACCACACCGCCGACGACCAGCCCGACGACACCGTCCACGCCGTCGCCCTCGCAGACACCCACCACCGGACCGTCGGAAACAGCCTCGCCCACGATCACGGCGCCGCCGGAGTCCGCCGGGCCCACCCAGTCCGCGCAGGAGGCCTTGAACGCGGCGTCCCGAGCCTTTGCGGCGGCCAGCCAGGCGCTGCAAAACGGTGACCTCGCCGAATACCAGCGCCAGATCGGCATCGCCCAGCAGCAGGTCGCCGCCGCGCAGTCCGCGCTGGGCTAGGCCACCCCCGCGGGGCGGCCGGCCGCGTCGACGACCGCGACATCCAGGCCGCAACGGATCAGCGGCTCCACCAGGGCGTCCGCCGGCCCGGCGAGCACGAGGTGCACGGCGGCCGGGTCGACCCACTCGGCGAAGACGGCCGTGGCCCGATCGGCCGTGACCGCCCGAAGGCCCTCGTGGTAGTCGTCGATCCATGAGGCGGGCAGACCCGCCTGCGCCAAGGCTCCAGCCTGGGCGGCGACGGCCTCGGCGGTGTCGTACCGCAGCGGTGCCACCCCGACGGCGTACGCGATCGCATCCGAAGCCTCGGCGTCGGTGAGCGGTGCCCGGGCCACATCCAAAGTCTCCAGGGCCAGACACGTCGCCTCCACCGCCACGTCCAGACGGCAGCTGGCCTGGGCGGTGAACAGCGCCCCCGCCACCGACGGCGTGAACGAGCAACTGGCGCCGTACGTGAAGCCGTGCTTCTCCCGCAGCACCGTGTTGAGACGTGAACCGAACGAGCCGCCGAGGGCGATCGATGCGACCTGCGCGGCCGGCCAGGCCGGATCCGTCCGCGTGGGGGTCATCCGTCCGAGACGGATGTCGGCCTGGACCGCCTCGGGATGGTCGACGACCCACACGCGGCGCCGCCCGGCTGGCAGCGTGTTCGGGTGCAGAGGCGCGGGAGGTTCCGGGACCGTCGGCGACCAGGTCCCCAGGGTCGCCTGGAGCAGCTGCTCGAAGTGTTGCGGCAGATGGCCCGCGATGATCACCGTGGCGGTGCGCGGATCCCACCAGCGGTCGTGGAAGGCCCGCACGTCGACGGGGGTGAGCGGCCCCACAGTCTCGGCCAGCCCGCCGTTGGGCCGGCTGGCCCGGCTGGCGGCGTCCGACGTGGCGGCCCGGATGGCCCACGCGGCGCTCCCGGCGGGGTTGGCGACCACCTGCCCGATCTCGGCGAGCCGCAGGGCGACGTGGCGGGCGATGTCGGTGTCGTCGTACGTGGGGTCGGCCAGGATCTCCGCGAGGAGGCCGAGGGCCGGCTCCAGGCGCGTCGCCGGGGCGTGCACCCCGAGCGTGGATCCCCACAGTGACGCCGCCCCGCCGAGGGTGGCGCCCTGGTTTTCGATCGCCTCCGCCAAGGTCGCGCCCGGATGGCCAGGCGTCCCTTCGTCGCATGCGCGCAGCGCGAGCGTCGCCACGCCCTCCTGGGTGCGCGGCTCCGCGGACAGGGGCGCATCGAGCAGCACGTTGGCCGTGACGATGTACTGGCCCGGCAGGTGGAAGGCCTGGACGCGCAGGCCGTTGTCCAGCACGCAGTCGAGGGGGCGGGGGAAGGTCCAGGGTAGCGGCTTGCCGACGACCGGGCGAGGCAGCGCGTGGTTCATGCCGGGACCTCCGTCTCGTAGTCGAGGACGGCCCGCCCCGACGGGTCGAGCCAGGTGGCCGCCGCGTGCGCCACGTCTTCGGCGGTGACCGCATGGAGGGAGGCGATGCGCCGGTTGATGCGCCCGGGATCACCCAGCAGCGTCAGATCCTCGTTCAGCTGGTCGGCCCGCGTATCGATGGTGGCCAACTGGGAGAACCACTCTCGTTCCGCCGCCGCCTGCGCGCGGTCCAGTTCCTGGGCGCTGGGACCGTCCCGGCCCAGATCCCGCACCGCGTCCAGCATCGCCTCCTCCAACTCGTCGAGGTCGTGTCCCGCACGCGGACGGGCGACGAGACAGGACAGGGACGTGCCACGGGCCAACCCGAAATCGTTCACACCGACCGCCTCGGCCGCCTCCTTGTCCCGGACGAGTGTCCGGTGCAGGCGGCACGCCTGGCCCGCCGCGAGGATGTCGAGGGCCAACGCCACCGCATCCTCGTCGGCATGCCCCAGGGGCGGTGTGCGCCAGCACAGGTGGACGGCGGCGCTCGGCACGTTCCGCTGCACGCGCAGCCGGGGAACTCCCTCATGCGGCGGGAGCGGCTCGACGGGGGCGGGCGTCCCGCCGGGCCCCCCTGGCAGCGGGATGCGGCCCAGATAGCGCTCCGCCTGCGCGAAAACCTCGTCGTCGGCGAGCGGTCCGACGACGACGAGACTGGCGCGGTCCGGACGGTACCACGCCTGGTGGAACGCGCGTGTCTGCGAAAGACTCGCGGCGTCCAGGTGTGCCATCGACCCGATGGGCGGACGGGCGTAGGGGTGACCTGAGGGGAAGTTGAGCTTCAGCAGCAGCGCCAACTGGTCGCCGTAGGGGACGTTGTCGAAGCGTTGGCGTTTCTCTTCCTGCACGACGCTGCGCTGCGTGTCGAAGTTCCCCTGGTCGAGCGTGAGGCTGCCCAGCCGGTCAGCCTCCAGCCACAGGGCCAGGCGGAACGCGTGGACAGGCAGCGTCTCGTAGTAGTTCGTCCGGTCGAAACTGGTTGTCGCATTGGCCGAGCCGCCCAGCGACTCCACAAGCGCCAGATGCTCACCGGAGGCGACGCCGGCCGAGCCGGCGAACATCAGGTGCTCGAACAGGTGGGCCAGACCCGTCGCCTCCGCCGGATCGTCGGCCGAGCCGACCGCATACCAGAGATTCACGGCGATACCGGGCGCGAGCGGATCGTGGCTGGCCAGAACGGCAAGCCCGTTGTCCAACTGGACGCGCGCGATGGGATAACTGACATCGAGCACCCTGCATGCCTATCACATGCCGGCGTCTCCGGCCGATTCGGCCACGCCACGCCGGTGGGGCACGCCGCCGGGCACGATCCCGCGTGTCGGGGATTTCGGGACCATTGGGCGTTGCCGCTAGACTGGGAGACTGCGGTCGGGGAACAGTGGGCGCGGATCGCACCGCCCGTCCCGACCTTCAAGGCCAAAGTGGCATAAGGAGAGTTACCGTGGCAGTCCCGAAGCGGAAGATGTCCCGTAGCAACACGCGGTCCCGTCGCGCCCAGTGGAAGGCCACCCCCGTCACGCTGGTGGCCTGCGCCAACCCGGCGTGCGGTGCGCGCCACCTGCCGCACACCGTCTGCCCCGACTGCGGCCAGTACGGTCCCCGTGGTGCCCGCCGGCAGGTTCTCGACGTCTGAGCGAGCGAACATGCCGCGGCGTGCCGTGCCGCCCACCGGTGGCGGGTCGTCCCTGCTCGAGTTGCTGGGGCAGTTGGGCGTGGCCATCGATCCCGGCCTGATGGAACTGGCCACGATCCACCGCTCGTACGCGTACGAGAACGGGCAGATTCAGCACAACGAGCGGCTGGAGTTCCTCGGCGATGCCGTCCTGGGCGTCGTTGTCACCGAGTACCTGTACCGGGCCTTCCCCGAGGCCCCCGAGGGTCGCCTCGCCAAGCTGCGGGCCGCCGTCGTCAGCTCCGCGAGCCTGGCCGAGGTGGCGCGCGATCTGGGCATCGGTCGCCTGGTGAAGCTGGGCAAGGGCGAGTCGGCCACCGGCGGCCAGGACAAGACGTCCATTCTCGCCGACATGACCGAGGCGATGATCGGCGCGATGTATCTCACCTCGCCGGATGGCGCCCGGACGTTCATCCGTCACCTGTTCATTCCCCTGATCGAGCATGCGGCGACACTCGGCGCCGGACTTGACTGGAAGACGTCGTTGCAGGAGGCCTGCTCGGAGCTGGGCAGCGAGACCCCCTCCTACGTCGTCGACGAGTCCGGCCCCGACCACCAGAAGCAGTTCCAGGCGCACGTCCGCGTCGGACTCCGCGAGTTCCCTGGCGGGAGCGGCCGCAGCAAGAAGCAGGCCGAGCAGGAAGCCGCCCGGCGGGCCTACGAGGCGATTCGGACCGAAATCGCCATCGATGCGACCTCGGCTGACGACGGTGGCTGATGGGCCAGTTCGGCGGCGCAGGGTACCCTGGGGCCGCCCATACGTCCCCTGCACGGAAAGGGCACTCCGACATGGCTGAAGCCGCAACCGGCCGCTGGCACCGGCTTGCCACGCAGTTCGTGAAGTTCGCGATCGTCGGCGCATCGGGTGTGATCGTCAACATGCTCGTCGCCTTCATCATGAACAAGGCGAACGGCGGGGCCCAGTACGCCCGCAATCCGCTCTGGACGGTGCCGGGCACCGACTGGGCGTTGCGGTACAGCTACATCGTGTACCTGGTGGCCTTCGTCGTGGCGAACGTGTGGAACTATCAGCTGAACCGCACGTGGACGTTCAAGGGCACGCGGCAGACGTGGTGGCGGGGGCTCGTGGCCTTCATGGCCGCTGGAGTGCTGGGCGCGCTCGTCGGGTTCGTGATCAAGGTGGCCCTGACCCACCCGGGCTCGCCGGTGTATCTGCCGGGCGCGTTCTTCGGCGATTCGGGCTGGCGTGCCCGGGAGTACTGGGGGCAACTCATCGGCGTACTGTTCGGGACGCCTGTGAACTTCGTGGTGAACCGCCTGTGGACGTTCCGCCATCACGCCGGGACGCCGGCACCGCAAGACGAGG
This sequence comes from Actinomycetes bacterium, assembly GCA_009785885.1. Classification (GTDB taxonomy): domain Bacteria; phylum Actinomycetota; class Actinomycetes; order Propionibacteriales; family Propionibacteriaceae; genus WRGV01. The sequence goes on along the minus strand of WQUE01000101.1, from coordinate 4,784 downwards.
TATCGTCGGCGCCGGCCGGCTTGGCAGAATAGAGCCGCGCGCGCCGCGTCCGACGTGGCGGCCGGGTGGGAACGGGGGAGGGTCGGTGTACCTGAAGAGCTTGACCTTGCGGGGTTTCAAGTCCTTCGCCTCCGCGACGACACTCGTGTTCGAGCCGGGCCTGACGGCGATCGTCGGCCCGAACGGCTCCGGCAAGTCCAACATCGTCGACGCCCTGAGCTGGGTGATGGGGGAGCAGGGCGTCAAGAGTCTGCGCGGGGCGCGGATGGAGGACGTCATCTTCGCCGGTACCTCCGGCCGGGCGCCCCTCGGACGGGCCGAGGTGACGCTGACGATCGACAACACGGATCAGGCGCTCCCGATCGACTTCACCGAGGTCACGATCTCCCGCACCCTGTTCCGCACCGGCGGCAGCGAGTACGCGATCAACGGCCACCCGTGCCGCCTTCTCGACGTGCAGGAGTTGCTGAGCGACACCGGCATGGGCCGCGAGATGCACGTCGTGGTCGGGCAGGGACAGCTGGACACGATCCTGGCCGCGACGCCGGATGTCCACCGGGGGTTCATCGAGGAGGCGGCCGGCGTCCTGAAGCACCGGCGGCGCAAGGAGCGGGCGGCGCGCAAACTGGACGCGACCCAGGCCAACCTGGCGCGCCTCTCGGACCTGATCGCCGAGATCCGACGTCAACTCAAGCCGCTCGGGCGCCAGGCCGAGGTGGCGCGACGCGCAGGGATCGTCCAGGCGAATCTGCGTGACGCCCGGGCCCGCCTCCTGGCGGACGATCTGGCCCGGGCGCGCGAGGCGCTGCAGACGGATCTGGCGGACGAGGCGGCGGCGTTGGCCGTCCGGGAGCGGTGCGAGCGGTCGCTGCGTGAGGCGCAGCTCGCCGAGGACGAGGCGGGCCAGGCCGCGGCGGCGGCGCTGCCGGCGCTGAGCGCGGCGCAGGACGTGTGGTACGGGTTGTCGAGCGTGCGGGAGCGGACGGCGATGACGGCTCAGGTGGCGGCCGAGCGGGTCCGCCACGCCGCCCAGGCGCAGGTGCCGCTCGTGACCGGGCGCGACCCGGGGGTGCTGGAGGCGGAGGCGGACGAGGCCAGGGCCGAGGAGCGGACCCTGCGACTGGCGGCCGTCACGGCGGAGGAGACGTTGGCGGCGGCCACCGCCCAGCGTTCCGCGGCGGAACAGGCCCGCCTGGAAGCCGACCGGGCCTACGCGGCGGCAGTACGGGCGGCGGCGGACGCACGCGAGGGCCGCGCCCGCCTGGACGGCCGGGCGAGCGCGCTGCGGTCACGGCTGCAGGCGGGCGCCGAGGAGGAGGCCCGTCTGGCGGCCCGGGCCGCCGAGGCGGGCGAGCGTGCCGAGATCGCCCGGCGTGACCACGCCGACCTGGCGGACCGGATCGCCGCGTGCGAAACCGCTCAGGGTGGCCAACGAGAGGCCGCCGACGAGGCCGAGCGCGCCTGGGAGGCGGCCCGGAGCCGTCTGGCGCAGGCCACGGCGGAGGCGACACGCCTCGAACGCGAACACGCGGGCGCCTCCGCCCGGCTGGAGGCGCTCGAGTTGAGTCTGGCCGACGCGGACGCGACGGGCGCGCTGGTGGAGCACGCCGTCGCGGGCGTCCTCGGGGCGCTGGCCGAACGGCTGCACGTCGAACCGGACTGGCGTACCGCCGTCGCCGCGGCACTCGGCCCGGCGACGGAGGCGCTGGTCGTGTCCGGACCGGATGCGGCCGCCGAGATCCTCGCCCTCCTGGCAGCCCAGGACTGGGGACGGGCCCAGTTCGTGGTCGGCGGCTCCCCGCTCCGTCCCGGGACACCTCCCGCCCCGGCTCCGGCGGGAGGCCGGTGGGCGCTGGAGGCGATCGAGGCCGACGACCTGATCGCCGGCGCGCTGGCTCGCCTGTTGGCTACGGTCGTTCTCGTGGACGACCTGGCGGCGGCCCGCGCGGTCATTCTCGCCGATCCCGAGGCGACGGCCGTCACCCGCGACGGCGCGCTGCTGTCGCGGTGGCGCGCGGAAGGTGGGTCGGCCGGCGGCATGTCGCGGCTGGACGTGCAGGCTGCCGCCGTGAGTGCGCGCGAGCAGCGCGCGACGCTCGAGTCGGCGCTCGTGCAGGCGCGGTCGGACCTGGCCCAGGCGGGCGGCGCTGCCGGTCAGGCCGAGGCGGCCTGGGAGGGTGCCCGCGCGTCCCGGCAGGCGGGCGAGGAGGAGTTGGCCGGCCTTGTGGGGCGGGCGGCGCTCGTTGCGCAGACCGAGCAGGCCGCGCGCGCGGAGGCTGAGCGCATCGGGGAATCCATCACGGCGATCCGCGAGACCCGGCGTGCCGACGAGGCGACGCTGACCGGGCTGGACGACCTGCTGAGCCGTGCCGACGCCGAGGGTGGGGTGACCGAGCCCGACCCGGGTCCCCGCGAGACGCTGGCCGCGGCGGAACGAGCCGCGCGCGTCGCGGAGACCGAGGCCCGTTTGGCGTTGCGTACCGCGGAGGAACGCGCGGGCGCGCTGGCGGGGCGGGCCGATGCCCTGATCCGGGCGGCGACGGCCGAGCGGCAACGTGCCGCCGCGGCGGCTGGGCGCGCCGAGGCGGCCCGGCGCGAAGGGGAGGCGGCGGGCCGGGTTGTCACGGCGGCGCGCTGGCTGCTCGGGCTCCTCGAAACGTCGCTGCGCGATGCGTCCGCCGCACGCGAGGCCGCGGAGGCCCGCCGGATCGAGTCGGACGCAACCCTTGCGGCGTGCCGGCGGATCACGCGGGAAAGAGCCGGTGAACTCGAAGCTCTGGTGGAAGGCGTACACAAGGACGAGTTGGCGCGGATGGAGCAGCGCCTGCGCGTCGAAGGCCTGTCGGAGCGGGCGCTCACCGACCTCGGCTTGGACGCCGACGCGCTGCTCGCGGAATACGGTCCGGACCAGCCGGTGCCCGTCCTGCTCACGCCGCTGGAGGAGGCCGAGGGACTCGAACCGCCGGAGCCCGTCCCGTACGACCGGGCGGCGCAGCAGGCGCGTCTGCGCACCGCCGAGCGGGACCTGGAACTCCTCGGCCGGGTCAACCCGCTGGCGCTGGAGGAGTTCGATGCCATGAGCCAGCGTCACACCTACCTGGCGGGGCAGCTGGACGATCTGAAGCGCACCCGCACGGATCTGCTGGGGATCATCGACGAGGTGGATGCCCGTGTGCAGGAGGTGTTCGCCACCGCGTTCACCGACGTGGCGGCCGCCTTCGCCCAGGTGTTCGCCCGGTTGTTCCCCGGCGGTGAGGGACGGCTGGTCCTGACCGATCCGGACGACCTGCTGAACACCGGCGTCGAGGTGGAGGCCCGCCCGGCCGGCAAGAAGGTCAAGCGCCTGTCGCTCCTGTCGGGCGGCGAACGTTCCCTGGTGGCGGTCGCGTTCCTGCTGAGCCTGTTCATCGCCCGGCCTTCGCCGTTCTACATCCTGGACGAGGTCGAGGCCGCCCTCGACGAGACCAACCTGTCGCGGCTGCTGGAGGTTTACGCGGACCTGCGTCGGACGTCGCAGCTCCTGATCATCACCCATCAGAAGCGGACAATGGAGATCGCCGACGCGCTGTACGGGGTGACGATGCGGGGCGACGGCGTCTCGGCGGTGGTGTCCCAGCGGCTCGTGGACCGGTGAGCCGGGCGAGCCGTTCTCCCATCGCCGGATAGGGTGGACGGGTGAACACTGCGCAGATCATCGCCCTCGTCGTCCTGCTCGTCGTCATCGTGGCGGCCGTCGTCGTCTTCGCGGTCTCGCGCCGCCGCCCTGCGGTCGAGACGCCGGCCGTCCCGGCGGTGGAGGCGCCTTGGGCCGCGCCCGCCGAGGCACCTGCGGAGGTGCCCGTCGTGGAGGAAGTGCAGGCGGTCGCGGCGGTGGCCGAAGCCCCGGAGGCGCCCGCCTCGCGCATGGTGCGCCTGCGGCGGCGTCTGGCCGGCAGCCAGAACGGCCTCGCCCGGGCCCTGGCCGGGCTGCTCTCGTCCGATCGCCTGGACGCGGACGTGTGGGACGATTTCGAGACCACGCTCATCGCGGCCGACCTGGGCGTCGGCCCGACGACCGAACTGGTTGAGGCGTTGCGAACCACGCTCGGCGTCGAGGGCATCGCGGACCCGGTCGCGGCGAAGGAGGTGCTGCGGCGCGAACTGGTGGCCCTCGTCGACCCCGGCCTGGACCGTTCGCTTCGCCTGGAACATGAGAGCGGCACGCCCGCCGTGGTGATGATGGTCGGCGTGAACGGAACGGGCAAGACCACGACAGTCGGCAAACTGGCGCGTCTGCTGGTGGCCGAGGACCACCGGGTGCTTCTCGGGGCGGCCGACACGTTCCGGGCGGCGGCAGTCGAGCAGCTGACGACGTGGGGGGAGCGCGTCGGCGTCCCCACCGTCGGCGGGGCCGAGGGGGCCGATCCGGCATCCGTGGCCTACCAGGCCGTCGAGCGGGCGATCGGCGACGGGATGGATGTCGTGCTCGTCGACACCGCCGGCCGCTTGCACACGAAGGTCGGCCTGATGGACGAGTTGGGCAAGATCAGGCGGGTCGTCGAGAAGCAGGCGCCCGTGACCGAGGTGCTGCTGGTGATCGATGCCACCACCGGCCAGAACGGCCTGGCGCAGGCGCGCGTGTTCGCCGATGCGGTGGATGTGACGGGTCTTGTGCTGACCAAGCTCGACGGCTCGGCCAAGGGGGGCATCGTCGTCGCGGTCCAGCGTGAGCTTGGCGTGCCGGTGAAGTTGGTCGGGCTTGGCGAGGGGGCCGACGATCTGGCGCCGTTCGATGCCGAGCAGTT